>DASZUX010000141.1:0-8320 GCA_035547455.1 Chitinophagaceae bacterium | reverse complement strand
GAAAAAGCATAACTGCAATTTGTGCCAGCATTAACATAACCACACCGGGTTCACATGCTTTTTTTACGGGATTTTGTTAAATTGCTGATTGTTTTAAAGGACTTTAAAGATAAAACAAAAATCTCAATTGATAACTTTTACCACAACAATATTAAAGTTTGACGAACAGGGAGAAAAAACCGGCTGGACATACATATTAATTCCCGAAAAAATTGCAGTTAAAATAAAACCGGGCAATAAAAAAAGCTTTCGGGTAAAGGGTAAACTGGATAACTTCTCAATAAAGGGTGTAGCCCTTTTGCCAATGGGTGGAGGCGATTTTATTATGCCATTGAATGCAAATATGCGCAAAGCCATAAAAAAAAGGCAAGGAGCCATGTTAAATGTTGCAATTACTGTGGATGCTGAAGAGATGAGGCCACCGCTGGAGTTAATAGAATGCCTGCAGGATGAGCCTGCAGCACAGGCCTGTTTTAATAAGCTTCCAAAGTCGCACCAGAACTATTACACCAAATGGATTAATGATGCAAAAACGGAACAAACCAAAACAAAGCGCATTGCACAGGCAGTAAGCGCCCTGGCAAAAGGCATGCATTACGGAGAAATGATACGGGCGCAGAAACAGGAAAGAGATGAACTGCTTTAGCTATGCTGCCGCTGTTTGATTAAGCCGCAAAGGCCGGGAATTTTTTAGTGCACCGGGGTGATATTTAATTTTTGAATGGTACGTTTTTGCAAAGAAAGTAGTAACCAAAAATGACCTTGTGAACAATACTGCCGGTTTCTCAAAAACAATATCAGGAAAAAGATGGTACCACCTGTAACCACGGGCTTTAAAATAACGCGCACATTGCGGCCTGACACCCATTTCTGCAGCGGCAACCAGTAAGGCATCGCGCTGGCAGCGAGATTTTGCAAATGGCTTAATAAGCCGCGCATCAAAGCCAAGGCGGTAAAAGCAATCTTTCATCATTTTATAATCCTGGTACCGGGAGCGCGCATCAAGTTGGGGAAACAATGGCGACCATAACAGCGGTAGCAGCAGCAGAAAGCGGCCTGCAGTATTAGCCTCCATTATCCAGGCACCTGCCCGGCACACATGCAGCATTATATAAAGCAGCGCTAATTCGCCTGCTGTTATAAGATGTAGTAAATACCCGGTTTTAATATAGGTAAGTATTTTATGCGCCATGTTTTGCACAAGTGCTGAATAACGCTGTAACCGGTACAAATGGTATGCCTGATACACAACTCCTTTTAAAAAAACCTGTCTTCACCTTTTATCTGCCTGTAGGGGGTTGCAAAAAAGTCATCTACCTTTTTATTAAACTCAGCAGAATATACAACCGGGGTGCTATGCCCCGAATTGGGGAATATATATAAATAAGCATGTGGAATATTTTCAAAAATCTGCACTGTATGCTCCACTTTTATTACGTCGTGGTCGCCACCCATTACCAGCGCCGGCGCACTTATTTTATTAAGATCAGCGAGGGGTATATGCGGCTGGTCGCACAAGAGCCGCAGCAGTTTAAACTCATTTTTTTGTTGCGGGGTAAGCGTTGTTTTTTGTTGTAGCTGCTTGTACATGGGGCGCACCATATTCCACACTTCGGTATATACCGCATTGGTATCAGGCTGCAAATTGGCTCCCGTAATGGCCATTTTGCTTACTTTTTCGGGATGGCGTACGGCAAGCAGCAAGGCATTAATACCGCCATCGCTCCACCCTATTACATTAGCTGAATCAACTTTCATTACATCAAGCAAAGCAGCCAAATCATCAGCCATCATTTCGTATGATAAAGAATCACCCGCATCAGCCGACTTTCCCTGTGCCCGGCTGTCTGCAATTATTACCTTATACTTTTTTGCGAAATAGGGAATTTGATACACAAAATTATTAATGGACCCTCCGTTGCCATGAATAATAAGCAGCGGTCTTCCTTCGCCATACACCTCGCAGTACATCTTAAAGCCGCGTATATTATAGTATTTTCCTGCAGCAGGATTATTGCCGTAAGGCACACCGCCTTTACCGCTTGCATGTTGCTCAAAGTCTTTGCGTATTTTATCCATATCCTGGCAAAAACAAACCACAACACATAACTGGGTTGCCAGCAGGCAGGCAAATATTTTTCTCATGCTGTATATATTATCATTACTGTGTAAATTAAGCAAAATATATAATTATTTCTTGCACGAGTTTACGACAATTGCAAAACAACAACTATACAACCAGCATTTGATTTACCTAAGAAAAAACGGAGTTAACCCGCTTTGACAAAAAATTAAACAAATGTTTGATTAATATTGTGCTTTCACTTTACCTTTGCTAACTTTAAAATTGCCCGCCATTTAAAGACTCCCTTCATAATCAATACAATTGGTAATAACCATTTGAAAGGATACTATTAACCATATATGAAAAAATTATCAGGCATTATTTGTATATTTTTTACATGGTTTCTGCCGTTTGCGGGTTTTGCACAAATACAAACAGATACACTGCAAACAGCTACACTTGACCAGTGTGTGCAATATGCATTAAAACACCAGCCTTTAATACAGCAATCAGTAATTGACCAGCAAATAGTTGAAAGCAGCATTAAAAGCAAACTGGCCGACTGGTACCCGCAAATTAACCTTGCAGCCAGCCTGCAGCACAATTTCCAGTTGCCGGCTAGCATATTTAACGGCAGCGTAAACTATATAGGCACTAAAAACACTTCATCAGTTGGCCTCCAGGCTACTCAAAATATATTTAACCGCGATGTATTGCTGGCCAGCCGCACGGCCAACGACGTACGCACCCAGGTAAGGCAGCTAACAGAAGCCGATAAAATTGCCGTTACTGTTGCCGTAAGCCAGGCATTTTATGGTGTTTTGCTTACACAAAAACAAATTGAGCTAACAGGCACAGACATAAACCGCCTGCAGCTTAGCATTAAAGATGCTTACGCGCAGTACCAGGCCGGCGTAGTGGACAAGATTGATTATAAAAGAGCTACAATAAGCCTTAATAAATCTGTGGCACAGTTAAAAGGGCAGCAGGATTCGCTAAAAGCAAAATACGCCTTGCTGAAACAAGCTATGGGATACCCCGACAGTATAGCGCTTGATGTACAGTATGACTCAATACAAATGCAGAAAGAAATTTATGTTGATACCACCCAATATATAAATTACGATAACCGTATTGAGTATCGCTTGCTGCAAACACAGCGCCGCCTGCTGCAGGCCAATATAAAGTATAACAAAATGGCGTACTACCCTACGCTTTCAGCTTTTGGCGGGTATAATTTTAATTATCTCAATAATAGTTTTTCAAAATTATACGCACAAAATTTTCCTACATCCAACATAGGTTTACAGTTATCATTCCCTATTTTCCAGGGCTTTAAGCGCAAGGAAAATATAAAGGGGGCAGAGCTTGCCTTCCAAAAATCTGATTATGCCCTTATTGGCCTGAGAGATACCATTATAACCCAATACCAGCAGGCCCTGGCAGCATACAAAAGCAACCTGTACGATTATACCATTTTTAAAGACAACCTGCAACTTGCGCAGGATGTGTACAATACCCTGCAACTGCAATATAAAGCGGGTGTAAAAACCTATTTGGATGTAATTACCGCAGAAGATGATTTGCGCACTGCGGAAATTAGTTATACTAACGCCTTGTACCAGGTATTAATCAGCAAAATAAACGTGCAAAAAGCATTAGGCCAGGTTCAATATTGATTAAAATTAAGCTTACAAATATGGCGATAAGCATGAATAAAACAATTTTAAGTTTAGCTGCCCTTATTACAATAACAGCATGCAACAACAAACCTGCACAGCCTTTTGCGCTGCCGCCTGTAGCTGTTGATGTTGCAACCGCAGGCACCAGTGATGCAGTGTACTACGACGTTTACCCCGCTACTATTGCCGCTTTAAACCAGGTGGATATAAGGCCGCAGGTATCCGGCTATATTACCGGCATCTTTTTCAAGGATGGTGACCATGTACTTAAAGGACAAAAGCTATACAGCATTGACCAGCAACAATACCAGGCCAATTACCAGCAGGCGTTAGCCAACGTGGCCGTGCAGCAAACCAACCTTGCCAAAGCGCAAAAAGATGCCGAACGCTATCATTTTCTTGATAAGCAGGATGCCATTGCCAAGCAGCAGGTTGATTATGCCGACGCCGCCCTTGATGCGGCAAAGAAACAGGTTGAGGCCGCTGAAGCCAATGTAAAAAGTGTGCAAACAAGCCTTAAGTATTCTACCATATATGCACCTTTTGACGGTACTATAGGCATATCGCAGGTTAAGGTAGGTACGGCTGTTTCGCCTGGTTCGCAGGTGCTTAACTCTGTATCGCAGGATGACCCGCTGGCTGTTGACGTACAGGTTGACCAAAAGCAGATACCGCGTTTTACAAGTTTACTGGCAACAGGGGGTGATCAGAAAGATTCTGTTTTCAGGCTGGTATTACCGGATGGATCGGTATATCCCCAGCCGGGACATATTACCCTGCTTGACCGCGCTGTTGACCCCCAAACCGGCACTATAAAAGCAAGGCTTGTATTTGCCAACCCCGGGGATATTTTAAAACCCGGCATAACCTGTAACGTGCGTATTAAAAATACTGCGCCCGGCGCCATACTTATACCTTATAAAGCAGTAACGGAGCAAATGGGCGAATACGTTGTGTACGTGGTAATACCCGGCAATAAAGTAACACAGCGCAAAGTAACACTGGGTACAAAAATAGATGGCAACGTTATTGTTACCGGCGGGTTACAGGCAGGTGAAAAAATTGTTACAGATGGCGTACAGAAGCTAAGAGACAGTTCGGTAATTAAAGAAGGCGGGGCAATGACCGCAACAGGCAAAAAGGGTTAGCGGCCGGTTACGCTACTGTAATTACAGGTGCAGCTTTCCTTTTTTTTACGGAATGTTCCAGATAAAAATTAAGCAGGCAACAACATGATAGCAGATACTTTTATACGAAGGCCGGTTACCGCAATAGTTATATCGGTAGTAATTGTTTTAGTGGGTGTACTGGCATTGTTAAACCTGCCGGTAAGCCAGTACCCGGATATTACACCGCCTACTGTAAACGTAACAACGCAGTTTATAGGCGCTGATGCGCAAACGGTGGAGCAAACGGTTACCACCCCCATAGAAACACAGATAAACGGCACGCCGGGCATGGCATACATGCAGAGCAACAGTACCAGCAACGGCCAGTCAACCATAACAGTTACCCTTAATGTAGGTACCAATGTTGACGTAGCTACCCTGGATATACAAAACAGGGTAAGTATAGCTACCCCGCCGCTGCCCGACGTGGTTAAACGTATAGGTATTACTACCCGTAAACGTAACCCGAGTATATTAATGCTCGTTGCCATGTACAGCCCAAAAGGCACCCATAGCGTGCCCTTTGTTGACAACTATACCAACATTTACGTACGCGACGCTCTTTTAAGGGTACAGGGCGTAGGCGACGTATTTACACGTGCAGATGATTTTAGCATGCGTGTGTGGCTGCAAACAGATAAACTTGCCCAGTTGGGACTTTCTGCCAGCGATGTTACCAATGCCATAAGCGAACAAAACCTGCAGATAGCCGCAGGTTCGGTAGGCGTTCCTCCCCAGTCGGCAAATTCAGCATTTGAATATACGGTGTTAACAAACAGCCGCTTAAGCACCCCGCAGCAGTTTGACAGTATAGTTGTGCGCTCAAACCCCCAAACCGGCTCTATTGTTTACCTGAAAGATGTAGCGAGGGTGGAGTTGGGCAAGTTCAGCTATGCAAGCAACTCGTTTGTTGACGGCAAAAGGGCATCGTACCTGCTTATTTACCAGGCGCCCGGCAGCAACGCCATTACTACAGCACAAGGTGTGTATGCAGCCATGGATGCCATGAAAAAATATTTCCCGAAAGATATTGACTACATGGTACCTTTTGAAAGCGTGTCAGTGGTTGAGGTATCCATCAGCGAGGTAGTTAAAACCCTGCTTATTGCTCTTAGCCTTGTTATACTGGTAGTATTCCTTTTTCTTCAAAACTGGAGGTCAACTCTTATATGTATCCTCGCGATACCGGTATCCATTATAGGCACTTTTATATTGTTTATACCGCTCAACTTTACGGTAAATACGCTAACCATGTTTGGTTTTGTACTTGCCATTGGTATTGTAGTGGATGATGCCATTGTGGTGGTTGAGGCTGTGCAGCACTATATTGATGAAGAAAAAATAAGTGCAAGGGAGGCTACCATCAAGGCCATGAAAGATATATCCGGCCCCGTGGTTGCTATAGCACTGATATTGGCCGCAGTGTTTGTACCAGTTGGCTTTATACCCGGTTTAGTAGGCCGGCTGTACCAGCAGTTTGCCATTACTATTGCTATATCAGTAATTATTTCCGCATTTATAGCGCTGTCATTAACACCGGCCCTGTGTACACTGCTTTTAAAACCTGTTCATCTTGATGAAAAATCAAGGGGCCTGAATAAGTTCTTTTACAAGTTTAATGAAGGCTTCAGGAAGTTATCGTTAAGGTACACGCTTGGCGTAAAAGGCTGGATAAAAAGAGCTCCTTATATTGTGGTACTGCTTGTATGCATTGCAGTTGGTACCGTGCTGCTGTTTAAAAACAAACCAACCGGCTTTATACCTACTGAAGACGAAGGCCGTTTGTATGTAACGTACGAAATTCCCGAAGCGTCAAGCACCACCCGCAGCCTTGCAGTACTTGACTCAATGATGAAGATTATTAAAGCAACCCCAGGTGTTGCACATTTTGCGGCACTGGGCGGCTTAAACGTTGTAACGTTTGCTACAAAGTCAAACAGCGGTACCATATTTACACAGCTAAAGCCATGGGATGAAAGAACAGACAAAGCGCTGCAGATGCAAAGTATTCTTGATTCACTGGTCAAGAGATTGTCTGTACTGAAAGAAGCCAACGTGGTGGTTATTTCCCCCCCTGCTATACCCGGCCTTGGACAAAGCGGGGGCTTTACGTTTGAACTGGAGCAGCGGCAAACGAACGATGATATAAAGGCATTTGAAAGGGTTGTAAACAATTTTATAGCCACGGTAAATAAGCGCCAGGAGATAGCCCGTGCGGTTACTTTCTTTTCAGCACACACACCTGGTTACCAGGTTACCGTTGACAGGGATAAATGTAAACGTCTTGGCCTTTCGCTGGCTGATGTGTATAATACCATGCAAACCTACCTCGGCAGCTCATACGTAAACGACTTTACCATTTATGGCCGTAACTTTCACGTAGTTGCCCAGGCTGATACTATTTACAGGCAGGATATTAAAGACCTGGCCAACTACTACGTTAAAAACAGTACCGGCCAGATGATACCCCTAAGCACTATAATAAGTTATAAGATTATTGAAAATGCACCCCTTATTTCGCACTTTAACATATTCCGCACGGCAGAAGTAATAGGCTCGGCAAAACCGGGCTTTAGCAGCGGCCAGGCTATACAGGCTTTAAAAGAAGTTGCCGACCAGGTGCTGCCGGAAGGATACGGCTACGAATTTTCAGGGTTAAGCCTGCAGGAAATAAACTCCGGCTCCAGTTCCGTATATATTTTCTGCCTCTCAATATTATTCGTATTCCTTTTCCTTGCTGCCCTGTATGAAAGCTTTGCAGTACCATTTTCAGTAATGCTGGCAGTACCAATAGGTATGTTTGGCGCCATATTAACGCTTACGTTTGTACCTGCTATTGCCAACAATATTTACGCACAAATTGGTTTAATAACGTTGATAGGCCTTTCAGCCAAAAACGCCATATTAATTGTTGAATTTGCCAAAGAGCGTGTGGACAGGGGCGTACCGGTAGTACCTGCAACACTGGAAGCAGTAAGGCTCAGGCTCAGGCCCATACTTATGACCTCGCTGGCATTTATACTTGGTGTTTTGCCGCTGGTGTTTGCCGAAGGTGCGGGCGGCATAGCCCGTAACACTATTGGCTGGACCGTAATGGGGGGGATGCTTGCCGCCACATCGCTGGCAATATTTATTGTGCCGGTGTTGTTTGTACTAATAATACGGGCCAGCTACAGTAAACGGAAATTAGACAGGCTGCATATTACAGCCATGGAAAACGACCAGCATTATAACCCGCCGGATGTTTAATATAACGCTTTAACTTATACCAATTAGATTTTAATAATTGTCTAATTATTTGTATATTTGGGTATGGCACTACCTAAGCAATTAATCATCCCGGAGAGCGTCGGGGAGTTGAAGAAAATACAACGTGGCCAACCACCTTACTTAAGTATCCGTAT
>DASZUX010000140.1:0-5821 GCA_035547455.1 Chitinophagaceae bacterium | reverse complement strand
TGCGCCTGGCTGCCCGTTGAAACTAAAAAAGTGTTTATTAATGTTTACAACAACATGCAGCTTCAACAATGAATTATAGTGTGCACATAAATTACTTTTCCAACAGCAGTCTTATGCCTAAAGCAGTTAATATGTGTCCTGTTCTGTAAAGAAACTGCACAGTATAATGCACTAAAAATATATGCCTTCAAAAACATTATTTTCAGCCGTGGTTGTTCTGTCTGCCGGTGCTTCAGGCGGGCGGTTATATTTTATAAAATTTTTATATACCGCCATTACAAAACCACCCTGGTATAAAATCTTTCTGCCTACCGCTACAAACATCCCCGACACCGAAAAATTTAAACCGCTTATCCATTATTTTCGCGCTTGGCAGGCATACATATTACCTTTAACGCTATCTTTTATTTCAACATATACCACATGAGAAACGTTAAACACATTGTTATTTTGTGTTGTACCGTCTTGTTGTACACAGCAGGCATGGCACAGCAGGAAACTTCAAATTACGATCAGCACGAAGCATTTTACCCGTTGTTTTACCCCGCCTATGGCGATGAAGTTCGCGCTGCCGACGGAACTCCCGGCCCTAAATACTGGCAAAACAGGGCGGATTACACAATTGACGCAACGCTTGACGACAGTCTTCAAAGCGTTACAGGCAATGTTACCATTACCTACACTAATAACAGCCCGCAGGCATTGCAGTTTGTATGGCTGCAGCTTGACCAGAATATTTATAGCCTTAAATCGCGCGCGGTAGCAGCCACTGCTATTAGCGGCGGCCGCTGGGCCAACCGTAACGAGTTTGATGGTGGTTACAATTTAAAATCAGTTACGGTAGTACAGGACGGTAAGGAACAGCCTGCCACTTACGTAGTAACCGATACGCGTATGCAAATAAAATTGTCAACCCCGCTTAAGGCACAGGGTGGCACGATACAGTTTAAAATTGCTTATAATTTTTTAATACCCGAGTACGGTACAGACCGTATGGGGCGCTTACATACCAAAAACGGCTGGATATATGAAATTGCCCAATGGTACCCACGTATGTGCGTGTACGATAATGTGTACGGCTGGAACACCCTGCCTTACCTGGGCCAGGGCGAGTTTTACCTGGAATATGGCAATATTGATTATAACATTACAGCGCCGGCAAGCCACATAGTAGTTGGCAGCGGTGAATTACTTAACCCCAAAGATGTATTAACCGGTGAGCAATTAAAACGCTGGGATGCGGCAAAACAAAGCGACAAGACCGTGGTACTGCGCTCTGAAGCTGAAATTAACGACCCCGCCAGCCGCCCGCAGGGTAAAGCCATGCTAACATGGAAATTCCGCTGCACTAACACCCGCGACGTAGCCTGGGCATCGTCAAAAGCATTTATTTGGGATGCGGCCCGCATAAACCTGCCCAGCGGTAAAAAAGCTGTGGCAGAATCAGTTTATCCTGTTGAAAGCGCAGGCGACAGTGCATGGAAACGCTCTACCGAGTTTGTGAAAGGCGCTATTGAATACTACTCGAAATACCTGTACGAGTTTACTTACCCAAGCGCCACCAACGTGGCTGGTATTGTAGGCGGTATGGAATATCCCGGTATTGTATTTTGCGGCTACCGCTCTCAAAAAGGCGGGTTGTGGGGTGTAACCTCGCATGAGTTTGGTCACAACTGGTTCCCAATGATTGTAGGCAGCAACGAGCGTAAATACCCCTGGATGGACGAAGGCTTTAACACCTTCATCAACACCATGGCTGATAAAAACTTTAACAACGGAGAGTTTTTAAACAAACGCCCTGTAAACAGGCAGTTTCTTGGCAGAGTGTTTTATAACGACAGCGCCGAAGCAATTATGACGGTGCCGGATGTTACGCAGGGCCGCAACCTGGGCCAGGTGGCTTATAACAAACCAGGCCTTGGCCTTACACTGCTGCGCGAGAATATTTTGGGCGAAGGCCGCTTTGACAGCGCCTTTAGCTATTATGTACACCAGTGGGCTTTTAAACACCCCACCCCATACGACTTTTTCCATTGCATAGAAAACTATGCCGGCGAAACCCTTGACTGGTACTGGCGCGGATGGTTTTTAAACAACTGGAAGATTGACCTTGCTGTTGAAAATGTAGAGTACATTGCTGATGAACGCCCCACAGGGCAAGTCGGTGGCCGTGGCCCGGGTGGCTTTGGCGCCTTCAGGCAGGGTAACCCCAAAAATGGTGCTGTTATAACCATTGCTACGCTGGAAAAACTGCCTATGCCTGTAACGGTTGAAATTACAGAAGCCAATGGTAAGGTAGGCCGTGTAGAATTGCCGGTTGATATATGGCATAATAGCGGCACATGGAGGTTCAGGTACAACTCAACCGATGTGATTACTAAAGTGGTAATTGACCCCGACAAGCTTTATCCTGATGCCAATCCCAAAAACAACGTTTGGCACAACGACTAATAACTATTTAGTGTTTGATTTAAAGAGAGCGCCTGTGGATTTTTATCCGCGGGCTTTTCTTTTTATGAAATAACAGGAAAACCGGTTGATACAAAAAATCCATCCCCCACCGTTTAATGTGGCATTGGTAAAAATAATATCCCCTTCATTATTTAAACGTATTAATGTTTACAGCAGGATAAGGCCACCAGTACTTGCAGTGTAGCTGTTATATTAAACAGCCCGGTATTTTACTATTTTTATACAAATACATTTGTTATGCCATACATTACCTTAGATGAAAAGCTGCCGGGTATAACCGGCCTGCTTCAATACCGCCTTGATACAGCATTACCCATAAGACAGTTAACGCATATTTTATTACGCGGTGAATCCACCTTATCTGAAGGAGAAAGAGAATTGATTGCCACAGTAGTATCCTACGGTAATGAATGCCGCTTTTGTACGGCAGCACATGCCGCCGCTGCCGGCAAATGCCTGGGGGGACGATACTGTTGCCGAAAAAGTTAAGACAGGTATACACTCAGCGCCTGTAACCGGGAAAATGAAGGCATTACTTACTATTGCCAGGGCAGTACAGGTAAGTGGCAAAAACGTTACACAAGGCATGATAGACAAAGCCAGGGCGGAAGGAGCTACCGACATAGAACTGCATGACACTGTGCTTATAGCAGCATTATTCAGCCTGTACAACCGTTATGTTGACGGGCTGGCAAGTGTTACACCCGAAGACCCGGCTTTTTACGACCGCCTTGGAGATATACTGTTAAAAAGCGGGTACCTGCCTTCGGAAAACAGGTAT
This sequence comes from Chitinophagaceae bacterium, assembly GCA_035547455.1. Lineage (GTDB taxonomy): Bacteria > Bacteroidota > Bacteroidia > Chitinophagales > Chitinophagaceae > JABDFW01. The sequence goes on along the minus strand of DASZUX010000140.1, from coordinate 2,568 downwards.
GCGTCACTAAATGGGTAATTGCAATACAGTAGTATTCATTTTAAAATTAACCGCCGGGCATGCTAATAAGGCCTGGTAGCTATTGCCTGCAAAATCTTTGGCATTTGGTGCTAAAATTGCAGTAGCATTATTATGCCATTAAGCCGGAAAACAGGTGAACGCTTTTTTTACGGCACCAGCGGGCTTGTGTTGCCGGTGCCTAATAAACAATCTTTCCCAAAAGCATTCAGGCTCAAAAGCCGCCTTTCATACTATGGGCATTTATTCAACAGTATCGAAATTAATAGTTCATTTTATAGAATACCGATGCATGCTACAATAGCCAGGTGGAGAGAAGAGACACCTGCAGGTTTTAAATTTACTTTCAAACTATACAGGGCCGTTACCCATAATACGCTGTTATACTTTGACGAATCGCTTGTTACAAAGTTTATGCAGGTGATAAACGAAGCCGGTGATAAAAAGGGGTGCATTCTTATCCAGTTTCCTGCTGGCACCGGCATACACTTGCCTCAATTATCCAGGTTATTGTCATCAATCAATAACAATAATGAGGGGTGGCGGCTAAGCGTAGAATTCAGGAATAAAACATGGTATAATGCCGAAACTTATGCTTTGCTAAAAAGCTTTACTGCCAGTATGGTAATACATGACATGCCTGCATCGGCAACGCCGCCTGTTAAGGCATGGACCAACCATGTTTACCTGCGCTATCATGGAGAGAAGGGTGATTATAAAGGTGATTACCCGTTCAGCTTTCTGCAAACGCAGGCATCGGCAATAGCCGGATATTTAAAGCAGGGCAAAACCGTATATGCCTATTTTAATAATACTATTGGCAATGCTGTTAATAATGTTTCTGCATTAAATAATGCGGTAAAATCATTTCAAGCAAAAAAACATTAAGTGTATAACCGGCACTTTCCAGGCTGCTTAATCCCGCCCGCATATTGCTAACGCCTGCAGCCAGTGTTATACTGCATCTTTGCCTATCACTGTCCAGTCGTTATTTCCATATCCCCTGGCTATAAAATTGTCCATCAGCCGGGCAATTACCGGTATAATATTTAAAGTAACACCGCCCTTTTCAGCCTCTGCCATAAACAGGCCGGTATCTTTGCGAGCCATACTCAATTCCCATGACGGGTCTTCATAACTGCCGCTTGCCACCCGTTTCAATCTTCCCGGCAGGCTTGTACCCGGGTTCCACTCCCCAAACAGGGTAAGCAAATCAGCCGGCTTAATGTGCATAGCCTTAGCCAATAGTAATGTATCGGCAATACCCGCTGTAAATGTCACCAGAAAAAGGTTGCCCAATAACTTCATAGCGGCGGCTTTACCTGCTTCTTCCCCAAAATTCAGCAACTTGCCGGTCATAGGCGTAAGCTCGGTTTCCAGCCTGCTGATTATCTCCTGGTCACCCGATACGAGCATAAAACCAGTACCATCCATTGCATTAGACGGCCCCATAAAAACAGGAGCATGCTGGTATATAACACCCCGCTCTTTCCAGTATTGTGTTCTTTTCACTGCCCCTTCTGCTGAAGTTGTAGTATGGTCAATTATAAATGCGCCGGGCATTAAACCTTTTGCCGCCTGTGCCAGTACTTCATCCACCGATGCATCATCTTTCAATGTTACATGTATTATCTCTGCATCTTTTACGGCCTCTGCCGGCGTGTCAAACGCCTTTGCGCCATACTGCTCCAGCTCTTTTGCTTTTATTGAGGTGCGGTTCCATACCTGCACTTCGCTGCCTTTTCTCAGCAAAGCCCGTGTAAAGTTTGACCCCAAAAGCCCCATACCTAAAAATGCTTTCATTGTTTTTTTTATAAAGATAACAGCTTAGTTATAAAAAGGTTTTGCATTTGGTGTTTTGCCGGGCAGGCAACTGTAAAAGGCAACCGAACGGTATAGTTTGTGTAAATAAATAATGCAGGCACTATAAGGGGCTGTTTAAATTTTTATTTATAATTGTTACGACTGGAATTTTTGAAGACACAAATGCAGGCAAAACGCCTTTTGGGAGTGTATGGCTTGTTTTCTCAATAACCCGGGTGATTAATGCTGTACTTTTAAAAATTTCTAACGGGCTACACCTTAATACAGTCCTTATAAGCAGGGCTATTGTTGACATCTATTTTGCTGTATTACTTGCCTGTGAAATATATTTTACAGGATAGAAGAAAAAATATCGCTGAAAATTAGGTAACTTAAAAGTTACTTAATTATATTTGCGTAACCCAAAAGTTACTTATTATGAAAAAAGCTATTCAACACACTTTATTTTTCCCCCATTCAACTGAAGTGGTATGGGAATACCTGACGAAAGCAGAGCTTATGGCCCAATGGCTTATGAAGACAGACTTTCAGCCCATTGTTGGTTACGATTTTACCTTTACTGCAGGGCCGGTGCCAAGCCTGGATTTTGATGGCATTGTGTACTGTAAGGTACTTGAACTGGTGCCGTACAAAAAACTTTCGTACTCATGGAAAACCGGCCCCGGGGGCGGAAAAATAACTGTGGACTCGCTGGTGGTGTGGAAACTGCATGAAAAGGAAGGCGGG
>DASZUX010000139.1:0-10625 GCA_035547455.1 Chitinophagaceae bacterium | reverse complement strand
TCCTCAAATGAGTTTTTATTAAATAACGATCCCATTAAGTTAAACAGCCTTCATGTTGACAGCACTTTTTTCAGCATATTTAACCTGCCGCTTAAGTATGGCAATGCAAAACATGTTTTATATACCGACAAAAGCATTGTTATATCAGAAGACGCGGCAAGCAAATATTTTGCCGGTCAAAACCCGGTAGGCAAAACATTCAATGATATCTATTCCAAAGACATATATACTGTTACCGGGGTAATGTATAATATACCCGGCGATACCCATTTTAAGGCTGATGCGGTTATTTTTAAATCGCTTACGTGGCGCGATAAGCAATTGGACCTGCGCGGCTACTCCGGCGTTTGCCAGTATATAATGCTAAGCAGCAATACAGGCATCGGCGATATAACAAAAAAGCTTTCTGCCTTTTATGCCAAATATAATTTTCCGGCAGGGCTTACGTTGCACATGCAACCAGTATCATCAATACACCTTCATTCTAACATTCCTGACGAGCCTTTTGCCAACAGCAGTATAAAGTATATATACATTTTTTTGTTTGCAGCGCTGCTAATACTAATAATTGCCTGTGTAAACTATATAAACCTAAATACCGCTAAAAGTCTTCAACGCACAAAAGAAATAGGGGTAAGAAAAGTTTTAGGGGCACAAAAAAAACAACTGACATTGCAATTTACTGCAGAATCATGCCTGTTTTTCTGCAGTGCAATACCCTTCTCTGTATCAATTGCTTACCTCGCCTGGCCATGGTTTAGCCAAATTGTTAATATTGCAGTGCCACGCAGCTACCTGCTTAATATGAGTTTTTTAGTTGCCGTGTTTTTAATAACGCTTACTGCGGGCCTGCTGTCAGGCAGCTATGCCGCTTTCTTTGTCTCACGCCTGAGACCGGCACATATTTTAAAAGATTGGCAAAAAAGTATTGCTGTAAATATGCGAATACGGAAAGTACTGGTTGTACTTCAATTCAGTATTACAGTTTCGCTTATTATTTCAACCGTTATAATAAACCGGCAGTTACACCTGCTGAATAATATGCCCCTGGGCTTTAACAAACAACACCTTATAGTGTTGCCATCGCAAAACTTCCGCGCTTCGTTACCTGCATTCAAAAGCGAACTTTTAAAAGATGCAGATATTACAGGTATAAGCGTTGCAAACTGGAATGCCGGGCAGTATTACCAGGGGTCAGCGTCAATGCAAGATCCCAATGACTCTACAAAAAACTGGAAATTTTCTTTTCTTTCAGTTGATATGGATTTTTTTAAAACCCTGCAGATACCAATGAGAACAGGCAGGCCTTTTGCCGCAAAATACCCCGCAGACCACCCGGATTTTGATTCCCTGTTATCTGAAAAAAGCAATGGCCACAAACTGACACCCGATGAAAAAAGCGAAATACTTTCAAAAAGATCAATCATAATTACCCATAATGTTGCAGAAATGATGCACCTGCAGGAACCCCTGGTTGGCAAGGCCTTAAAGTATCCTGTACTTAAAGGCACTGTAATTGGCGAAGTACAGAATTTTTTAGGAACCTCGCTGCTACAAAAGGCTCCTGCAGTTGTGATTACAGCCTCAGCAGATGATGAAGCGTACGGCGCTGCCTATATAAGGATATCACCACAAAACACCGCAAAGACAATTAATCATATTCACGAAGTGTGGAAGAAATTCTTCCCTGGCAGGGTATTCGATTTTTCGTTTGTTGACGATAAGCTAAACCAGTTGTATACCTCCCAGCAGCGAATGGCTTCCGTTTTTAGTGCATTTGCGGTGCTGGCAATAATAATTGCGATGCTTGGGTTATTTAGCCTTGTAGCACTTACCGTACAACAAAAAACTAAAGAGATAGGCATACGTAAAATAATGGGCGCCGGCGTAACAGACATTTTGCAATTATTGGCAAAAGGATATATGTTTCTTATATTAACAGCTTCATTAATTGCTGTGCCAGTTACGTGGTGGGCAATGAATAAATGGCTGCAGGACTTTAACTACAGGGTACATATACAATGGTACACATTTACGCTGGTAATTGCGGCCTGCCTTATTCTGGCATTAATAAGTATATCTGTACAAACAATAAAGGCCGCCAGGAGAAATCCTGTATACAGCCTGCGGACAGAGTAATGCCTGCCGGATTGCGCCAACCATGAAAAAATTAAAGTAAAGGCTATTTTAGTATTTGCTGAAGCTTAGAGGCAAGTTCTTCGCCACGCAAATCTTTAGCGATAATATTACCATCAGGGTCAACTAAAAAGTTGGCGGGTATTGATTCAATATGATAAGTGCGGGCCACGGTATTATTCCAATATTGCAAATCACTTACATGATTCCATGCCAGGTGATCCATATTAATAGCATATACCCAGTTTTCCTTACGCTGGTCAAGCGACACGCTCAGGATAGTGAAGTTTTTATCTTTATATTCATTATAGGCTGCCACAACGTTTGGGTTCTCAGCACGGCACGGCCTGCACCAGCTTGCCCAAAAATCAACCAATACATATTTACCCCTGAACTGGGACAATGATACCGGCTTGCCTGTGGTATCGTTTTGTGTAAAATCAATTGCCTTTGTGCCTACGGCACCTATTTTATCAACTGCAAGCACCTGTTGAATGTTTTTAGCAAACTGGCTGGTTAATGCATCGCCTCCTAACTGGCCATACCGCTTTTCCAGCAGTGTTACATTCTTGTTGGGGTCGGTATCATAGCTGTAAGCAAGCACCAGGGCTGCCACCGGCGATTTACTTTTGCGCGCCAGGAATTGGTCAATACTCTGCTGGTATATATTATATACGGCATTAAGTATGGTAATTACCGAGTCTTTATTCTGGGCAGTTTGCACAAGATTCCTGTAATACTGCACATAATCATTCAGTGGCTTTATATGATAAATAAACTCATTGTAATCATAATTTACGGGCGCACCTGTAATTTCAATATCCGAAAAGTCTGCACTGTCTCCTTTAATATTTACATGGTCATTGCCCATAAACAGTACCAGCCTCCTTTGCATGGAGGGGAACGTTAAAATATGCACATCCGGAGATGATACCTTTCCCTTTAACACAAAACTGCCCTTTATTACTTTAGCTTTCGCAAGGGTATCTGTGCCGCTAAAACCTGATAGAATAACAAGTGAATTATCGGGTATTGAGTTTATTTTTCCGTTAATTATGAAACCAGGTGTGGCTGTTACCTGGCAAAATACCGCAACAGGCATGGCAACGCTAACAAGCAATGCTACTACAATCCCCCTCATTTTGAATGTCGTTTTTTTAACACATCAACAATATCCTGCAATTTAAAACCTTTTGCGTTAAGCAAAACCAAATAGTGAAACAGCAGGTCGGCAGCTTCATTCATAAACAAAGCTTCATTATCGTCTTTCGCCTCAATCACCAGTTCAACCGCTTCCTCCCCAACCTTTTGGGCTATTTTATTAATACCCTTACCAAAAAGTTTTGCCACATAACTCTCCTCCGGCGGTGCCTGTTTTCGCAACTTAATTATATCTTCCAGGTAATACAAAAAGTCTTCTTTATGGTTACGCTCACTCCAGCAGGTATCGGCACCAGTGTGACACACAGGCCCTAAAGGGTGCACTTTAATAAGCAGGGTATCATTATCACAATCTACTGCAACTGACTTTACCATTAAAAAATTACCACTCTCCTCTCCTTTTGTCCAAAGCCTTTTTTTGCTGCGGCTGTAAAAAGTAACCTTGCCCGTTTCCCCGGTTTTCACGAATGCCTCCTTATTCATAAAGCCAAGCATCAGCACTTTTTGCGTGTCATAATCCTGCACAATGGCTGGTACAAGTCCATCAGCATATTTTGCAAAATCTAATTTGCCTGGCGCTGTCTTATTTTGCTGTTCATCCTTTTTTACCATACTAATTAATTGTTGCCTGCTACCGGATATATGTGAACCCGGTTGTGCCACACATTGTACGACTGTAACGCCAATCAACCGGCCCGGAAATTTTAAAGTCTCAAAGGTACATTATATTTTTCTGTACCATGCCTAAGCCATTTTAGCATTACATACGCATACGAATATTGTGCTTGTGAAGGTATTGTTTCAATTCAGGTATGCTTATTTCTTTAAAGTGAAAAATACTTGCTGCAAGTCCTGCATCAGCCTTGCCTTGTTCAAACACATCAACGAAATGCTGTATATTACCACCCCCGCCGCTGGCTATTACCGGCACAGGCAGGTTTTCGGCTAAGGTGCGTGTAATATCAAGCGCAAAGCCCTGCTTAGTACCATCATGATTCATGCTGGTAAGCAATATTTCGCCTGCGCCCAGTTCTACACCTTGTTTCGCCCAATCAAAGCATTTAGTATTGGTTTTTAACCTACCGCCATTCAAATATACATACCACTCCCCATCATCTTCCTTACGTGCATCAATCGCTAATACAACGCACTGGCTGCCAAATTGCTTCTCAAGTTCCATTATCAATTCCGGTCTTTTGAATGCAGCGGTATTTACTGAAATTTTATCTGCCCCGTTTTGCAGCAGCACACTTACATCTTCTACTGAAGATATACCCCCGCCCACCGTAAAAGGTATATTAATGTGATGCGCAATGCGGTTAACCAAAGCACTCAGCGTTTTACGCTTTTCATGGGTGGCGGTAATATCCAGGAACACCAATTCATCTGCGCCCTGTTGGGCGTAAAACGCGCCCAGTTCTACCGGGTCGCCCGCATCACGCAGGTCAACAAAATTGGTGCCTTTAACAGTGCGGCCATCTTTTATATCAAGACAAGGAATGATGCGCTTTGCAAGAAAACCCGTATTAGTTAACATACCATTGATGTTATGCTTATAATTTTTTAGTTGCCACCTTTACACCCAGCCCCACTAAAAGGGCCCCGGTAATTTTGTTTTGCCATTTTTGAAACCATGCCGACTTGCTGAACCAGTTGCCCAGCCTGCCAAATAACACTGATACTGCAATGTTTACTACGGTACCACCAATGTTAAACCATGCACCGAGCAACAAAATCTGCAGCCAGGTATTGGGAGCTGACACATTGATGAATTGCGGTAAAAAAGCAAGGAAAAATAAAGCCACTTTAGGATTAAGCACATTGGTAAGGACGCCCTGCCAGAAAATTCTACAATATGTTGACTTTACCTGCGTTGCGGGTATATTAAAGGCGTTGGCCTTACTAAGTATAGTGCGTACCCCAAGATAAATTAAATAGCCAGCCCCAACATATTTTATAATATTGAAGGCTACGGCAGATTTGGCAATTAGCGCAGATAAGCCCACCACGGCTGCTACAATATGCACCATGCAGCCTGCACAAATGCCTAACGACGACACAATGCCGGCCTTAACCCCGCGATTGGCGCTGCGTGCGGCGACATACAGCATATCGTTACCGGGGGTAATATTGAGCATAAAACTTGCTACCGCAAAAAGCCAAGGGTTATGAAGCTGCATAGGTAAATTGTTGTAACTGTTGTATGGTAATCCTGTTCTCGTAAATGGCTTTGCCGAGGATAGCGCCTTTGCAACCGATGGCCTGCAGTTCCTCCATGTCCTGTATGCTGCTTACGCCGCCGCTGGCGATAAAATATAAACCGGGAAATCTTGCAATGATGTTTTTGTACAATTCCAGCGATGGCCCCTGCAATTTGCCATCCTTACTTACATCCGTACAAAATATTTGCTGCACGCCGTGCCGCAGATATTTTTCTATAAAACTGTAAATATCTATATCGGTTGTTTCAAGCCAGCCGCTTACGGCTATCTTTTCATTCTTCACATCTGCGCCAAGCAGAAACTTATCAGCGCCAAACTGTTGCAGCCATTGCACAAACAAGGCCTCGTTTTTAACAGCAATACTACCTATAGTTGCCAGCGCGGCACCACTGCCAAATACTATCTCAACATCATTTTCTTTTTTTATACCGCCGCCAAAATCAATTACCAGCGAAGTGCAGGAGGCAATTGCCTCCAGCACTTTCCAGTTTTTTACCGAACCTGCTTTTGCCCCATCAAGATCTACCAGGTGCAGTCTTTGCAGACCAGCATCTTCAAACTGCTTTGCTACATCAAGCGGGTTATTATTATACACTGTTTTTTGTGCATAATCGCCCTGGGTTAGCCGTACACATTTTCCGTCAATTATATCAATGGCCGGTATTACCTGCATACCTATATTAATTGAATAAAGTTTTTTAATATCTGTTCACCCGCCGATGCGCTTTTTTCAGGGTGAAACTGCACACCATAAAAATTACTTTTATGCAGGCCGCTGCTATAGGGCTGTACATAATTGGTAGTAGCAATGGTGTGTTCGCCGAGGGCTGCATAATAGCCATGCACAAAATAGCAATAGCTGTTTTCCGTTACATTGGCAAACAATGGAGACTGCAGGTTATATACCTGGTTCCAGCCTATTTGCGGCACCTTTAATCCTGTACCGGCAGGATTAAATTTCTTCACTTCTTCATCAAATATGCCAAGACAGGGCGTATCATTCTCTTCTGAATAACGGCACATCAACTGCATGCCAAGACAAATACCCAATACCGGTTGTGTAAGATTTTTAATAAGCTCATCCAACCCCCTCTCCCTTAAATATTTCATAGCGCTACTTGCTTCGCCCACGCCGGGAAATATTACTTTACCAGCAGATTTTATTTGCTCAAAATCATCTGTCACCAATGCAGATACGCCAATCCGTTCCAGTGCGTATAACACACTCTGTATATTGCCGGCGTTGTATTTAATAATTACAAGACCCATTATTCCAACGTATCGTTTATAAGATAATAATTCAATGCATAGCCTTCAATCTTCTTGCAACGCGCCCTGAAATAATCTTCCAGGCCATTTTTCCGAATTAATTGTATTACATGGCCGTAAGTGGTGGAAAAAGAATTAACAACACTTGTAAAGTGGTCATGTCCCCAGTTCTCAAACAAGTCCACGCAAAGTTCAGCTTTGTATATCATCAAATCAATAACATCAGCAACGTGTACGGAAATTTTAGTAAACTCTTTTATTATTTTATTTGTCTCCGCCATGTTGGGGGTTACCGTCATATTTTTCATAGCAAAGGCTTTCTCAAGTTTCTTTTTGTACTCCCCGACCAGTTGTGTCGTATCCCCTCCGAGCTCCGCAAAGTAATATTCCTGTACATTTTTAAACCTGGAAACTAACTTTTCAACTTCTTTAACCAGTTCGGATTGAGAAAGTCCATCCAAATATTTCTTCAACTCTTTTTTGTATAGCATATCAGATGATTTCTTTTAAAAACTTTTCCGTCGCTGTTGCAACGTCTTCCGCGCCTTCCAGCGCTTTAATATAAGCTGTACCAATAATAGCGCCGGCTGCATGCCTGCACGCTGCCTGGAAAGTAGCCCGGTCTTTTATACCAAAGCCAACCAGCACTGGGTTACTAACATTGAGCGATTGCAGGCGCTGCAAATAGTTTTCCACAGCATTAAAATCTTTGTCCTTACCTGTTGTAGAAGATGAAGACACCGCGTATAAAAAGCCGGTACTTAACGCATCCAGTTCCTTCACCCTTTCATCCGAAGTTTCAGGCGTAACCAGGAAGATAAAATCCAGCCCATGCTTTTTTATAATGGGGCCGTACTCTGTTGCAAATTCATGTTGCGGTAAATCAGGCAATATCAGGCCGTCAATGCCCACAGCAGCAGCATCAGCACAAAATCTTTCAAAGCCGTATTGCAGTACAGGGTTCATATATCCCATCAGTATAACAGGCAGGGTAATACTATTCCTGAATCCCTCTAACTGTTCAAATAATTTTGCTACGGTCATCCCGTTATGCAGGGCTGTTGTGCCACTTGCCTGTATTACAGGTCCATCCGCCAGCGGGTCGCTGTAGGGCATCCCCAATTCCATTAAATCAGCACCACTATCCTGTAATGCCTGCATCACTGTAAGCGTATTGTTAAGCCGGGGGTAACCGGCCGTACAATACACGCTTAATACATCTCCTTTTTTGTTTTCAAATACCTGTTTTATCCTGCTCATTAGTACAATCTTTATACATAAAATATTTTATATCATCCCTCTCCTGCAATTTAAAACCAAACCTTTTGTAAAGTTTTTGTGCACCTGTATTTAGTTTAAGCACTTCCAGCGCTACCCTTTTATTATTTGTGAAAGCCTTTTGGATATACGTATTAATAATACCGGAACCAACTCCCTTTCCCTGGCAGGCTGGCAGCAGGTAAAGACCGCTTATAAATATCTCCGTTTCTCCTTCTTTAACTTCTATGGTGCCAATGGCGTCATCCCCGCTAATTACAATATATGTTACCGCGGCATTGTAGTTTTGTGCGTGATAATCCCGCTGAAAGTCTTCATCCCATCCCCATATTTCTTCAATATATTTTCTCAGCACCGTTTTTTTCACCATGTAAAAAAAATCGCTGTCTGCGCCTGTAGCAGGGCGCAAGCTGAATAGCGGCTGTTGTTTCATTTCTTTACTAACTGCATTAAACCGTTTTATCGTCCAGCACATTCATATACGTAGCCAGGTCTTTATCGCCCCTGCCGCTTAAACATATCACCACCGTGTCAGAAGGTTTAAAACGCATTTGTTTAAGCGCAGCCAGAGCATGTGCACTTTCCAGCGCAGGTATAATACCTTCCAGCTTACAAAGCTCAAATACAGCATCCATCGCCTCATCATCTGTGGCGCTTAAAAATGTACCGCGGCCGCTTTCAAATAAATGCGCATGCATGGGGCCAATACCCGGGTAATCAAGCCCGGCTGAAATGCTGTGCGGTTCCACTACCTGCCCATCCTCTGTTTGCATCACCAGGCTTTTACTGCCATGCAATACACCCGGCTTGCCAAGTTGCGTGGTGGCGGCGCTCATGCCGCTGTGCACGCCATGACCGGCGGCCTCAACCGCAACCAGCTTAACACTCAGTTCATCCAAAAAATGGTAGAATGCGCCTGCCGCGTTACTTCCGCCGCCTACGCATGCCATTACATAATCAGGCAATTCCTTACCGGTATGCTCAAGTAATTGTTTGCGTGTCTCTTCGCTGATTACGCTTTGAAAACGTGCTACCATATCAGGGTACGGGTGCGGCCCAACTACGCTGCCGATGATATAATGCGTATCAACAGGGTTATTAATCCAGTCACGTATCGCTTCGTTGGTGGCGTCCTTTAATGTTTGGCTGCCGCTGGCAGCAGGCACTACGGTTGCACCAAGCATCTTCATGCGGGCTACATTGGGCGCCTGCCGCTCAATATCTTTCACACCCATGTACACAATACACTCCAGCCCCATTAGTGCACACACTGTTGCCGTAGCCACACCATGCTGGCCTGCACCAGTTTCTGCAATAATGCGCTTTTTACCTAACCGCTGCGCTAACAATACCTGTCCAATAGCGTTATTTATTTTATGCGCGCCGGTATGGTTTAAATCTTCGCGTTTCAGGTAAATGTTGGTTTTGTATTGCCGGCTTAAACGCTTTGCATAAAACAGCGGTGTTGGCCTGCCCACATAATCGCGCAGCAGATCATTAAATTCTTTCTGAAAGCCGGGCTCGTAGATAATCTCAAGATATTTAGCCTTCAGCTCTTCAACGTTCCTGTGCAGCATTTCAGGTATATAGGCCCCGCCATAATTACCATAGTAGCCAAATATATTAGGCTGCTTGTAGGTGCCCCGGTTAAGAGATATTGTTGTGTTTATCATTTTTTATTATTCTATATTCAGTATTCTAATTCTATATTATAAACCTACACGTAAGTAGCTGCCAATGTATTGCCCGTAATGCACTTTATGCCGGGAAGAGTTATGTATTTGATAAAGATTTACAGTAACCATCCTTATCGGTTTATATTATTACCCTGACAGGTCCCTTACAAATTTTCTCACTTTTTCCATGTTTTTTACACCAGGCACTAGTTCAAATTTGCTATTGATATCAACAGCAAACAGGTCTTTCGCCACAGCCTCTTTCTGAAATTCTTTTAACGCAAGCGCATCATCCGGCGTAATACCGCCACTTAAAAAAAAGGGCTTGCGTATATTAAGACCTTTCAGCTTATCCCAGTTAAATTTTTTTCCTGTTCCACCATAACCTGCACCTTCGGTATCGAACATAAACATGTCCACCACATCCTGGTAATCTTTTATCTTCCACATTACATTATCATCATCAGTAAGCCTGAAGGCTTTTACAACAGTAATATAGTCGGCAATACTTTCGCAAACCTTTGGCGACTCATCGCCATGCAGCTGAACAAGATACAAACCACATGCGTCTACTGTCTGCAGCACCTCGTTTGCCCCGGCATTTACAAATACGCCTACTTTATTTATGCGGCGTCTTATTTTCCTGATATCTTCAGGCTGCATGCTTTTTAGTACATACCGTGGTGACCGCGGGTAAAATATAAAACCGGCAAACTCTACACCCATCTCATCCAGCTGCCGCACCTGTTCAGCATCAGTCATACCGCATACTTTAATACGCAGCCTCGAACGGCCTGCCCCTTGCTGGCCAGGAACATCTAAAATACCTGAAGTAACATCTGCCCCGCTCATGTAATTGGTTTTACCGCTTCTACACCGCTTT
>DASZUX010000138.1:0-10456 GCA_035547455.1 Chitinophagaceae bacterium | reverse complement strand
CCCACACTTGTTATGACCGGCTTTAAACCTGTGCTTGCCCTTAAAAACCAGGCTTATACAAGTACCGGCCAAACACGCAGCGCGTGGGTGCGCAAAACGCTTACTGTATCCCAGTTTACTATTGCACAGTTTTTTGTAATTGCCACTGTTATTGTGGGTAAACAAATAAACTACTCACTTAATACCAATATGGGTTTTAGGAAAGATGCCATCATCAATTTTAACACGCCTTTTGGCCGTAACGATACTATGGCAAAGGCAAAAGCATCCGCCTTTATAAACAGGCTGCGTGCTATGCCTGGTGTACAACTGGTTAGCCAGGGCTTTTTAGCGCCGGCTACAGACGGGGCAGCCTTTGGAAACGTGGCATATACAGATGCAAAAAATGAAGTAAAGCAAAATGTGCAGGTGCGCTGGGGCGATGAGAATTATTTAAAACTGTACCAGGTTAAGCTGGTAGCCGGCCGCAATGTGTTGCCCAACGATAGTGTGCGTGAATGCCTTATTAATGAAGAGTATGCAAGGCAGATAGGTTTTATTAACCCTGCGGATGCCTTAAACCACCAGGTAGAATGGAACAGGAAAAAATTAACAATTACAGGTGTAATGCGCGATTTTCATGAACATGGCACACAGGGGCTTATTGACCCTGTTGTGTTTAAATACGGCAAGGGCGAGTTTATACATTTGCTGCTGCAGCCTAAAACGGCTGAATGGCCTGCCACCATAAACAGTATTGAAAAGGCGTATAAGGCCGTATATCCCGAAGAGGATTTTAGTTATACCTTTTATGATGACACTATTGCAAAGTTTTACACAGAGGAGAAAAACACTGCAAGACTGCTGGAATGGAGTACCGGCTTAACCATTTTAATAAGCTGTCTCGGTTTGCTGGGCCTAGTAATCTATATTACCGAAACACGTACAAAGGAAATTGGTATAAGAAAAATACTGGGTGCTTCTGTAACCAACATTGTCGCTATACTTTCAAAAGATTTTGTGGCGCTTGTGGCTGTTGCATTTTTAATAGCGGCACCCTGCGCATGGTGGGCATCGCACAAATGGCTTGAAAGCTTTGCATATAAAACCGGTATAAGTTGGTGGATATTTGCTGTAAGCGGTATTGCTATGGTATTGCTGGCTTTACTAACTTTAAGCGTGCAAACCATTAAGGCGGCAATTGCCAACCCGGTTAAGAGTTTGCGGACAGAATAAGGAAGGCGAAAAGGAAAAAGTGAAAAGGAAAGCGATAGACGCGAAACGTGAGGCAAGAAACGTGAAACAACACAAACGTGAGACGATACAAACGACCATGGGTGGCGACGGGTTAAAGCTTTACTTTGCAATGGACTATGAACGTTGAACCATGGTATAGCGCTGAGATGTGCGACGCAACCGGCACTGAGCAAAAATATGCAGCCGGCAACAAAACTAAATGCCTTATAATAACGCAATACACAACCTAACAGATTATGTTTAAAAACTATTTTAAAACAGCGTTCAGAAATTTTGCAAGAAACAAGGTGTTCTCGCTTATCAATATCTCCGGGCTTACGGTAGGTATCAGTGCATCGCTGGTGATTTATATGATTGTAAGCTACGAGTTCAGCTTTGATAAATTTGAGCCGGGCCGCAACCGGGTGTACCGCGTGGTTACCGATATGATGTTTCCCGGTAACCCGTTTAAGCTGTCCGGTGTGCCTGCGCCATTGTATGACGCGGTGCAAAAAGATGTTACCGGTATTGAGGCGGCTGCACCGTTTATTACCTACGGGGGTAATGTAACTATGCCGGGTAAAAATGCGCCGGTAGTGTACAAATGGCAGGGTAAAATGATTTTTGCAGATGATAATTACTTTAAAATTTTTCCTTACCGGTGGGTGGCAGGCAAACCCACGGCATTGACTGAGCCTTTTAAGGTAGTACTTACGCAAAGCCGCGCAAAGCAGTATTTTGGCACTGCTGATTTTGATAAAATAGCAGGCAAAACGGTAACCTATAACGACTCAATAAAAGCATCGGTGGCAGGGGTGGTGGAAGACAACGACGCGGTGTCTGACCTGACGTTTAAAGAATTTATTTCGCTTGCTACCATACCGGCTACCAACCTTAAAAAGGATTTTGGCTGGAGCTTTTGGATGAGCGCTAACAGCCAGAACCAGTTTTTTGTAAAACTGAGCAAAGGAGCAAATGAGGCTGCCGTACAAAAACAAATTCAGGCACTGCAGGATAATAACATACCTAAGGGTGGGCTCAAACTATTGCACCCGCTGCAGGCTTTAAATGCCATACACTTTGATGCGGCGTATGATAACTTTAACGAGCGCCAGAGCCAGGAAGGCGTTATGTACGGCCTGCTGGCAGTTGCTGGTTTTTTATTGCTGCTTGGGTGTATAAACTTTATAAACCTTACCACCGCGCAGGCAACGCAAAGGGCTAAAGAAATAGGCATACGCAAAACAATGGGCGGTACTAAAAGGCAACTGGTGCTGCAATTTTTAGCCGAAACATTTTTGCTTACGCTTGCATCGGCCATACTGTCTGTAGCTGTAACGCCGCTGCTGCTAAAAGCCTTTGCATCGTATATACCGGAAGGCGTGGGCTTTGCAATGATAACCCAGCCGCATGTACTTATGTTTATGATAGTGCTGGTAATAACGGTAAGCCTTCTTTCCGGCCTGTACCCCGCATTTGTGCTATCGCGGTTTAACCCCGTAACAGTATTAAAAAGCCAGGCTATAAAAATAGGCAGCTCCGGCACAAAGGTGGTATTGAGAAAGTCGCTTACGGTGGCACAGTTTGTAATAGCCCAATTTTTTATTATAGGCACTATTGTAGTAGGCAAGCAAATACATTATGCGCTTAATACCGACCTTGGTTACCGTAAAGATGCTATTATAAACATACAAACCCCATACGAAGAAGAGAAAAGCAAACGCGGGGTATTGTTTGAGAAAATAAAGGCGATACCTGAAATACAGTCTGCTGCCATGGGCGGACCAGCGCCTGCATCGTTTGGCATAAGCGCATCATTAATGCATTACCAGGAGGGTAAGAAAGACATACAGGCTACTGCTGAAATGAAGTATGCAGACTCAGCCTATTTTGCGTTGTTTAATATGAAGCTGCTTGCCGGCAGGTATTTAAGATTGGCTGATACTACAGGAGGCTACCTTATTAATAACACTTTTGCCAGGCAGCTTGGTTTTATTAATCCTGCTGATGTTGTGGGCAAGTATATAAACATGGGGGGTAAAGGCCACCCGGTAGTGGGGGTTATTGCAGACGTGCATACAAAGAGCCTGCACTCTGTTATACAGCCATTGGTGTACGAAGCTTACCCCAATAACTATCTTGATGTACATGTGCTGCTACGGCCGCAGGACAAAGAAGGCAAAATATGGAAGCATGCCATTAATAAAATGGAGGCTGCGTGGAAGGAGGTGTACCCCGGCAGTAATTTTGATTACGAGTTTTTTGATGAAACACTTGCCAGGTTCTACAAGGCGGAGCAAAGCACTTCCACCCTGTTAACATGGGCAACCGGGCTGGCTATTTTTATTAGCTGCCTGGGCTTGCTGGGCCTTGCCATATACACTACTAACCAGCGCACAAAAGAGATTGGCGTACGCAAAGTGTTGGGCGCGAGTGTGCAACAAATAGTAGTGCTGCTAAGTAAAGATTTTGTAGGCCTTATTGTACTGGCCTTTGGTATTGCCGTACCGCTGGCATGGTGGGCCACCCATAAATGGCTTGAAAGCTACCCATACCATACAGCGCTTAGCTGGTGGGTATTTGCGGTAAGCGGCGTGCTGCTGCTGGTAATAGCCATTGCAGTATTAAGTACCCGCACCATACGTACTGCCAACGCTAACCCGGTAAAGAGCTTAAGGGCCGAATAGTTAAGTGAGGGAGACCGTTAGACGACAGGCGTGAGAGGGTAAGAAATGAAAGGAAAAGGGAGAAAGCGACTTGAGAGGGCAAACGACAGGCATGAGATGACTGAAAAGTGCAAAGCGGAGGATAAATGCCTGAACAGTGTTTGTTTTTGTATAAGCCTGTTATTCCTGTTTTACTGTGGCTTCAAACAGCTGGTTTACGTTTGGGTCGGGGATGAGTTGAGCCGGCACTTGTTTGCAGGGTATGGTTACAGTTGTTTGCCTGTTTTTTATACTTAATGCTTTTTGGGCAAGCATACCGTTACCGCCTGTTACGGCAACCTCAAGCGGAATATCAAATAAAAAGGTTTGCTGCTGCTGAACAGTTACGGCAACCTGTTTTTTAACGTTATCGTACCGCCACGTAATGGCAAGCGTGGGTTGCCCGGACGCATATAGCCACTGCTGAAAAAATGCCGTAAGGTTTTGCCCGCTTACTGTTTCAAATACTTTTTCAAGGTTTGCTGTGGAAGCATTCTTACCGGCGTATTGCGCATAGTAAGCGCGTATGCACCGCCAGAAAACAGTATCGCCAAGCCTGCGGCGCAGCATGTGCAGCACCCAACCGCCTTTTTGATAGCTGTTGGCATTAAGCAACTGCATAATGTTGTTGCCATAGCTGGTATCAACCACGGGTGTATTATGCTTTTTTGAGAAAGCAATTACTATTTTTCGGTCGGTCTCCATCCTGCGGTTAAAGCTGTCCCTCCCATACTTTTCTTCATGGTACAGGTTGGTCATATACGTGGCAAAGCCTTCGCTCAGCCAAAGGTGCTGCCAGTTTTTTTCAGTGGCATTATCGCCAAACCACTGGTGTGCAATTTCGTGTGCCAGCAGGGCTTCGCTACCCGGGTCGCTCACGGATTTTTCATAATAAAAAATGGCGCTTGCATTTTCCATGCCGCCAAAAATGGTTTTGCTCTGTACATTGGCCAGTTTTTTATAGGCATACGGCCCCACATGGCTTATATAAAATGGCAGTATGTTTTTGGCCATGGCGTAAGTGGCAAACCCGCTGTCCCTATCCTCCGGGTACACCCAACTGTAAACAGGAATATTATCAACATTGCCAACATAATTTACTGCAAAATCGGCCATGCCAATTACCATTACCTTGGTGGGCAGTTGTGCATCACTTACCCAATGGGTAAGGCGGCGGTGGCCGGGAAGATTGGTTAATTCTGTTTGAACACCGTTTGATACCACCTGGTAATGTTCCGGCGCTGTTACAATAAATTCAACCGTAGCCTTGTCGCTTAAATGGTCTTTACAGGGCAGCCAGTTATGGGCACGGTTGGGCCAGTTGTCGCCAAAAAAAGTACGGTGATGGTAACGGTTGGTTGAAATAACAAGCCCGTCTGTTGGTATGCCGTTATAGCTTATGGTAACACTGCGTGTTTCGCCGGCTTTTGCCGCCACGGTTATAAACAGATGATGCGCATCCTGCCTGAAGGCAAGCGGCTGGCCGGCCTCTTTTACCGCTGTAACCAGCATGCCTGAATCATCCGGGGTTCTTCCCCTCAAATCAAGCTGCAGCTCGTTCTGCTCCTGTAAAAACTTAACGGTAACAGCAGCATCCCCCTGTATAATATTGTTACTGTCGTTAAGGTTTAGGCTAAAACTGTAGTGCTGCACATCAATGGTGGTATCGGGTTGCTGTTGTGCGAAGGTAAACGTGGCTGTACATAACGATACTGCCAGGAAAAACAATTTTTGCATCATACATTCTTTATAAAAGGTTGCTCTTTCAATCAGCCTGCCGCGCAATTGCATTACTGCGACTGTTAAGGGCATTCCTATTTTCCCATTATATCCAGCACACATGCCAGCATAAATACCAGTGTGCCCAGGTACACCAGCACACGTATTAACGGCGTCGGCTGCTGTAGCAGCCTGGCTTCAAAAGAGGGCTTAACTACCCTGTGCATAATTAAAAGGGCATACACAAAGCCTGCCAGCAGTAACAAATGAAACAGTAATGCGCCAAGTTTATCATCCATAATATCTTCCTCCCACTAAGTTTTATTCCCCTTTTTTTGTGCCGGGGTGAAACGTTTGCCATGAATGCCAGAACTCCTGGTATGCCTGTACCGGCTGCAGGGTACTGTCTTTAAGCGGCCCAAAAATACAAACACCGTTTAACCGCCAAACAGATTTTGTTTCTTTATCTGCCAGCAGCGTGCCAACACCTTTAACAGTTGTATCCGCTTCAAAATGTAATACCCTGCCACCAGGGGCGCGGTTAAGGGCGTAAAAAGTTTGGCCATTGTCTTCCATGGTAAGCAGCAGGGGCACACCCGCCAGCGAGTCTTCCATCAATTTTTTTGCAGCCAGCACATTCCAGTCATAAGCCTTTGCATTACCCTTAATATCTACCCCAATTACCCACGATTTAAAGGCCCATGATGCACTGTCCCTTTTTTCAAGGCTGCTGTGCAGGGTATCAATATCGTACCCTTTTAAATCGTCGTATTGTTTTTTAAAGGTTGTATCGGGCAGCAGCACCAGGCTGTTAGGGTACAGGTGCAGCCAGTCGGCAAGGCGCATCTGGCGGCTGGGTATTTCGGGCAGTTGTGTGCCTGTAAGCTGGCCGGTAATGGCGGTTCCACTCTCCTGCCGCCACCAGCTTTTGGTAGAGGCATCTTCAAACATCGCGTTAAAATGGTCCATACCCACCAGCCTGAAGGTTTCGTATTTACCGTTTACAAACGGGCTGTACACCCGCCCCGTGCGGCATACCGTGCAATACGTAACCATTACGGGCGTATTACCCACCGTATCTTTTACCTGGTGGTGATAGCCTATAATTTCAATAGGGTATGCCTTTGCCCGGCCATTTATGGCTACGCCTATTACCAGCTCATTTTTATTTATACTGTCGCCTGAAGCTGCAGCAAAAAGTTTTGTTTGCGGCTGGTAAAACATTTTATCTGCCAAAAACTTAAAGTTAAACGCGTACACTACCAGCGCATATACTACCAGCACAATGCCCAGTATGCCTTTTTGCCACCAGCGGCCGTTGCGCAGGTAGTGCAGCAGCGGCAGTATTACCACTGCCCAGCCTGCAATACGCAGCAGCCATATATACCTGTGTATAAAATATGCAATGCCAATGGTATTGGATTGCTGGCTGCCGGGAAACGGCATAATAAAATATACTTTTAGTATTTCGGCCGCCAGTAAAAAAAACAGCCCGGCAGCAAGCAGCAATGGTTTACGCATGAAGAGCAGCTTTGGGTGATGAAAGATAATAAAAATATTTCAGGGCGATGATGGAATAATGCTCAGCAGGCCGCAGAGTAAAGGGCATAGCAGCATGCCGGCATCGTTTTACAAAAGCCTATCGGCATACCCCGGCGCATATTTATGCTATAGTTTTTTAAATACCCTGTACAGCAATACAGTAGTGAATAACCGAAATCATATTTTTTATTGACGACAGTCCTTTCCCAGGGGGCAGGGAAAAAAGAAATTAGCTTCAATAAATTGATCACAAGTTTTTTGTGAAAAGGGGATTTTTTTCCCTTGTTGAATCATTTAAAAAAAACATGCATGAAATTTATTGACTACTCCGAAAAACTTGATACCATTAAATATCTTGCTGCACATAAACGAACCGGCTCACCTGGAAAACTTGCACAGAAAATTAATGTTTCAAGACGCACATTACTACGAATGGTACAGCAGCTAAAAGACCGCGGATGCCCAATTACCTTTAATCGTTTTCGCAATACTTATGAAATGAAGAACCGCGACGAACTTGTTCAAAGATAATCTTGCAGTGCCATTTTTTGGCACTAAGGCATTATAGTTTTGTATCAAAAATCATGCGGCGTATGCAGCCTTATTCTACATAATCAGGGCCTTTCGCTTTATAAGCAATAAGATTTTTTGCATGTACGTAAAACACGGCATAAACGTATTTAGCACAGGCAGGTTAACCCTTTTTTATAAACTCTAAAACTTGTTATATGAAAAAAAAATCTACATTTTTTATTGCTTTAGTTCTCATCTCAGTGGCCTCACTTAAAGCACAAACAAATTTTGCATTAAAATTACCGGTATGGCTAACATTCGGCAACCGGAATACCAACCCGGCTAAAGATTTTTTAGGTACAACAGACCGTAAAGATTTAGTGTTTCGTACTAACAATACAGAACATTTACGCATTACAAAAGACGGCAGCGTAGGAATAGATGTAGCAGCCCCGCTGCAAAAAATGGATATAAATGGCAATATTAACATTACAGATGGTTCTGGTTTTTACATTAACAATACCCGCGTTTTGTACACTAAATCCAGTAATATTTTTGTTGGGCAATATGCTGGTAATAATTCCGTTTCAGGAACATTTAACACTGGGTTAGGTCATTCTGCACTCACCTCAAACACTATTGGCTCTGGCAATGTGGCTTTGGGCAGCGAAGCTTTATTTAATAATAATGAAGGTTATAATAACACCGCCTGCGGTACTTACGCCCTCAGTAATAATATTTCCGGGTACAATAATACCGCAGTCGGTGATGGCGCGTTGTTTGGTAATATTACAGGAAAAGAAAATACAGCCTCAGGTTACTTTGCACTGGCGTCAAACACAATTGGGGTTAAAAATACTGCATCCGGTCTTTTTTCAATGTATTCAAATACCACCGGGTCTGGCAATACCGCCTACGGGGCACTGGCTATGTATAGCAATAAAGAAGGGCTTGACAATTTAGCGTTTGGAGCGAGCGCACTTTACAGTAACGCAAGCGGAGGAGGCAATCTCGCTATTGGCTATCAGGCGCTATATTACAGCAATTCATTTTATAACACGGCGATTGGTGTTCAGGCATTGTATCATAACGAAAACGGTGCTTTTAACATCGCTCTGGGGCTTGGTGCTTTGTATAACAATGTTTCCGGAAATAATAATACAGCATGTGGGTATTATTCGGGGGTAAATACTAATACGTTATATAACACCACTACTTTGGGGTATGGTGCCGTAGCTACTGCAAGCAACCAGGTGCACATAGGCAATAGTGCAGTTACCAGTATAGGTGGCTTTACTAACTGGACTAATATATCTGACGTAAGGGTGAAAACAAATATTAAAGAAAACGTTCCCGGCTTATCGTTCATCAATAAATTAAAGCCCATTACTTACACCCTTTCCCTTGATGCGGCAGATAAAATTATACAGGCCCCTGTTATAAAAGACCTGCAGGGGAAAGTAATTGAGCCAACGCAGGAGCAATTAACTACGCGCAAAACAAAGGAGCAGATTGTTTATACGGGTTTTGCCGCACAGGATGTTGAAAAAGCGGCCAAAAGCCTTAATTATGATTTCAGCGGTGTGGATGCGCCAAAAAACGATAAAGATCTATACGGGCTTCGCTATTCAGAATTTGTAGTGCCTTTAGTAAAAGCAGTGCAGGAACTGTCAGCAAAAAACGATGCGCTTGAAGAGGAAAATAAACAACTTGAAAAAAGAATAGAAAAACTTGAAATATTGGTAAACGCGCAGTTTCCAAACTTGTCATTGCAGTCAAATACCAATGCAATACAGGTTAAAGTATTTCCAAACCCTTTTCAATCGGTAATAAATATTGATCTTAGTAAAACAGGCGCCGGTAAAAAAGCAATAAATGTTTATGATGCAAATGGCAAGCTGCTTATTACACAGGCAGCAAACGGGTACACACAAATAAATACAGCGCTATTAGCAGCAGGGGCATACATGGTTAAAATAAACGATGGAGACGGCAAAGAACTATTTAACGGTAAAGTTATAAAGCAATAAGCGGTAGCGTTACCTGCCGGTTGGTATCCTCCGCTCTCTATGCACTTCAGGATTTGCAATCCTGAAGCCCTATTACCGGTTTTGCAAACCAGGATAGGACGTATCTTGGTACGGAAATCTGTTAGGGTATTTATATATTGTACGTATGAGCTTCAATAATCCAGGTGCCCTGCGGAACACCCGGATTAACGGGGGTAGTAAAACTATGCCACAAAATATAAAAGACAATTACATGGCGAAAGTGAAAGCGCCTGGCTACGCTAACGACGAGCTAATTTGAACAAATCAAAACTGGTGCTCCAATTGCCGCCTTTAAACACAACAGCCTAAAATTTGGCAGGTTGCGCATTGTACATCCGAGCTTTGTAATTATAATATTTTGTAAATACTATTGGGTTAACCGGCTTGCTGTGGTTAACTCAATTACAGCATGTAATGTTATTCTATCTTTGCCGGCAGATTTAATTTTGTTCATTCCGTCATTCAAACGTTTCTGCAGCTCAATAAGGCGTTTTTCCGAATGTTCTACATCTTCAGCAGAATCGTTGCTTGTATTAATACGATTTTCGAGAAACTGTATCTTTACCCGGAAGATTTCCTGCAAAAGAATTTCAGCCTCAGAAGTGGTAAAAACGCCGTCAATTAATTGTATCTCCATATTGTTATATTGTTTGTACGTTTTTTTTATTGCCCTTGTGCGGCTGTGTAACCTGCAGCGCCGTCAAGGGTATA
>DASZUX010000137.1:0-3932 GCA_035547455.1 Chitinophagaceae bacterium | reverse complement strand
CAACCGTCCTGATATAAATGTTTTTTTCAATTTCCGTATTAAAAGCTTTAAAGCATTTGTGCGTTTTGAAAATGTAAACAGCATTGATTTTTCAACAGGCTCTTTTACCAAGCGTAATTTTGCGGCACCCTATTATCCTTCAAGGGCATTATGGTTCAGAATTGGTGTGTGGTGGAGCTTTGTGAATTAATCTTTTTTCCCAGGCGCATAATCATAAAAAACTACTACCTGCCGCAGTATGCCTTTTATTTGTTTAACAGGTAAATCTTTTTCTGCATCCACCAGTAATATTTTCATACGGGCACGTTTTTCCTGTAATAAACCGGGATCGTGTATTTTGCTGCCCGCTACTATGCCAAGATAGGGTTTGCTAAATTTTTTGTGCACCCAAAGGTAACAGCACATTTTGCCTTTATAGCAATAAAACGGCATACCATATTTCCATTCTTCGGTAATATTGATATTGTATGAAAGAATGAGTTGCCTTAAAGCAAGCAGGCAACTTTTTACAGGCTCCTTTTGCTGCTCAAAATAATTGTCGGCGGGGCGTAGCATCAGCGGTTTACTTTTTAACGGAATTGAGTGCTTTCTTAAAATCTCTCGCGCTTACAGCCCCGGCAGGCCTGCCCTTTACCTGTACACGTATTGCGTCATCATCTTTCATAAGCTGCAGGCGGCCCTTAAACAAATAACCTGCCGGCTGGCCGGTAAATTTTTGTAATGCTTAAAAACTTTCTTTACGGCACACATATTATTTACCCCCGTTATAAACACCGGCCTTGCCTTGCTGTTGTCTTAAGGAATACCAAATGCAAGCGCGTTATTTAACTGTGTGAGCATA
The DNA here is from genome assembly GCA_035547455.1 of Chitinophagaceae bacterium. Classification (GTDB taxonomy): domain Bacteria; phylum Bacteroidota; class Bacteroidia; order Chitinophagales; family Chitinophagaceae; genus JABDFW01. The sequence goes on along the minus strand of DASZUX010000137.1, from coordinate 3,091 downwards.
ATACGAATGTAATAAAAAACGGTTTATTGTTTTATGCCGGTTTTTGCATTGCCTGCCTGCTGTTGCCACCTTTTATTTCAGTTTTTATTATTTCGTTTATTACAGACAGGCGTGATACCATGCGCAGGTATTTTCCATGTTCTGTAAGGGCCACCCAGGGAAAGTCCGTTTCAAAAAATATTCTTGCCATCTCTTCTTTCGCTCCCGCCTGGTCTAACCTGTCTTCAATTAGTTCGCCGTCAAATATATCATGCAGTTTACCTCTTGTAACATGCAGGGTTGTTTTGTTTTGCTCCATGGCTTCAACCTTCATCCCCAGTTCGTTCTGAAAAAATTCTTCCTGTGTAAATTCGTTGGGTAAGCCTGTAAGCGGGTCAAAAGCTATATAATTTTTTCCTATGGCTGCATTGCCAAAGGGAAAAGGCTCTGCTGCCATAGCAGGTGGAACTGCAGGTTCTACCGTTGCCCATTGTTTTGCAGCCGCTACAGCAGTATAAAATGCCTGTTTATAAACCGGCCTAACCTCCAGCAACTTACCTAACAGCGCTCCCGGTTCGGCCCAGCCTATAAACTGTTGCTCACCCTTTACGGTTTTGCCTACAAAAACAATATTGCCGGGTGTGCCTAACCTTGTTGCCCCTGCAAGCAATACCAGCAGCCTTGTTTCCCACCAGGCTGTACCGTCTTCAATATCAATTACTACTATGTTTGACTTTTTAGCCTTTTTCAGCGCATCTAAAATTTCGCGGGTGTTAGACTCGTACACCGGCACGCCCTGCACCCCAATGTTGGCGGGTACGGTAAACTCCGGCGCAGAAGTTTTGACAAGCACTGAAAAATCAAGTTTAAAGTCTTTAAAACCAACACTGCCGCCACGCTCAATAACAATATCAATAATCGCAAGCAGGAAGGGCATTATTGAGATGATTGAGATGCCTACGAGTATAGTGGTAGTTAAACCCCCGGCGGGCCAGCCTGTCATTTTGTTTAGCAGGCCGCTTACCAGTAAAAGCCCGGTAAATGTTAACACAGATACCACAATTGTATCGCCAGGCTGTAATGGCCAAAACTTATTGTTGCGGTAAGGCATAACAATTTTTTTAATGTTAATAAATAAGGAGGGACATACTGAAGCTTGTGTTGTGCATAGCGCAGGGCTGATGAAAGTACAGTATTTTTTGGATAAAACAAAGAGGTTCGGCGGCAATTTGGCGATTGCCTGTATTACAATAAAAAAAGGGCACTGTAACGTGCCCTTTTTTTAACGTTTATTATAATTGTTAATTATTGTTCCATGTGTTGTTGCTTTTATCAGCATCTACGTAAATGCCGCCATCCAGTACAATACTTTTTACTTCTTTTTTAGCAGGCACTTTTACAGTTGTTTCTTTTTGATTGGCTTGCCATACCGATGCCGTTTCGTGTATTTTATCAGTTGTGCCATCTGTGTAATTAACCACTACATTAAACGGGTTGGCCATACCGCCTATGTTTTGTACGGTAAGTGTATAGTCGCTGCGTTTTTTGGAAACATTTGCCAGGGAGAGATCAATATAATAGTTAGAGAAGTACCAATTGTTCCAGAACCAGTTCAGATCCTTACCCGCAACATCGCTTATGGAGTTAAAGAAGTCCCATGGCAGCGGGTGCTTGCCGTGCCAGCGGTCCATATAGCCGTGCAGGCACTTTTTAAACAGGTCGTCGCCCAGCATATCTTTTACCGCAAGGTAACCCAGGGAAGGCTTGCCATACTCGTTGTTGCCAAGGCCCCTGCCGCTTTGTATGTCGCCGGGGGTGATGATGGGCAAATCTTCATCCGGCGATTTATCGCCTATCCAGCCATTTATGCGAAACTGCCTGTAAAAGCTTTCTGCCCTTTCAACACCAAGGTCTTCGCGGCCTATCAGTAATTCAAAGGTGGTGGCCCAGCCTTCGTCCATAAAGCCGTACCTTGTTTCGTTTATGCCCATATAAAAAGGCATATAGGTATGGGCTATTTCATGCTCTGCTACAAACCTTGAAAAAAGTGTGTCTTCATAAGTTTCATCATTGGCCATCATAGGGTACTCCATACCGGCATAACCCTGAAAAACGGTAGTTTTCTCGTAAGGGTAAGGCACCCCCGGCCAGTTGTGCGACAGCCAGTTAAGCGCATGGGCAGCAAACCCGGCTACATAGTGATAATCGGCAGCCGTATCATTAAACGCTGCATTTGCGCCGGCACGGCGGCCTGTAGCATCGTCCACCACTGTGCTGGTGGCATCCCACACAAAATGGTCGCTTATACCAAAAGCCATGTCCGGTATATCTGCAGCTTTAAATTGCCAGCTATTGGTAGCATTTTGTGCAGTTACATTTTTGGCGGCAAGGTCTTCTTTGGTTACTACATGCACTATCCCGTCAGATGTGAGGGACTGGTTCATTCTTTGCACATACTGCGGCTGTAAAACAGTTTCCGGGTGCTGTAATGTACCGGTACCCCACACAATATAATTTTTAGGTACATTAAGCGTAACTGTGTAGTCATTAAAATCGCTGTAAAATTCCTGGGCATCAGTAAATGTCATCCTGTCCCACCCGTTGTAATCATCATACACCGCAATACGGGGGTAAAAGTATGCAAGGAAATAAGTAGTTGAGTCAATCATACCTTCACGGCCGCTTTGCAAAGAGATTTCGTAATGCCAGTTGATTGAAAGATGCACAGAGTCGTGCGGCAGCAGCGCTTTAGGCAACTGTATGCTGGTGTTGGTAAAACGCGGCAGTTCATCGTTCCAGCGCTGTTTTTGGTTTTCAATACTCACCCCGTCTATATGCACGCCGCTGGTAAGGTAATCTTCGGTGGCAGGTTGTACGCGCGGCGCACCGGGCTTATGAATATTAATGAACAGTTTAACAGCCAGTACTTTAAGGGTATCGGGGCTGTTATTAAAATAAGTAATATTTTCAGTGCCTTTAATATTCCTGCCGGGCGGCATGGCATCTACCGTAATGTTATATACGGCATGGTTTTGCCAGTAGTTTTTGCCGGGCATGCCATTAAGCTGCCTTGTTTCTTTTTTAAATGCCTGGGCAACACCGCGCGGCATAT
>DASZUX010000136.1:0-4826 GCA_035547455.1 Chitinophagaceae bacterium | reverse complement strand
TCCCGGGGCTGTGGCTGCGGTTGGGGGTTTTCAGCCGACGGATAGTTACTGTAACTCATACAAAATTGAATTTTTCGTTTTTTAATTTTTAATTTGTGCTATGCTGAACGCTTTAGCTTTAGGGGATTTTTTTCTATTAGATATTGAAACTGTTCCCCAATTTTCATCGTTTTCGCACATGCCCGACGAATGGAAATCACTCTGGGTGGAGAAGATTTCCAAAACCATGCCAGAAAACATTACACCTGCCGAAGGGTATGAACTGCGGGGCGGCATACTGGCCGAGTTTGGCAAGATAATATGCATATCAACCGGGTATTTTTTTGAGAATGCCGACAATGAAGTTTGCCTTAAAATTAAAAGTATATACGGGCACGATGAAAAGGCTTTGCTTGAATCGTTCATACAAATAAACAGCAAATTTTACCAGTTTAAAAAACAATTTAATTACGCCGGCCACAACATAAAGGAGTTTGATATACCCTATATATGCAGGCGTTTGGTTATAAACCAGCTACCCCTGCCTGAATACCTGTATTTACACGGCGCCAAGCCCTGGGAAGTGAATATGACTGACACCATGCAGTGCTGGAAATTTGGCGATTATAAAAACTATATAAGCCTTAACCTGCTGGCAAAAGTACTTGACGTACCTACCTCAAAAACAGATATGGATGGCAGCATGGTACAACGGGTTTATTACGAAGAAAATGACCTGCCACGGATAGTTGGCTATTGCCAGCGGGATGTTGCCGTGGTTGCCAACGTGCTGCTGAAGTTTAAAAATATGCCCATATTAAGACCGGAAAATGTGGTGATAGTTGAATAAGCAACAGGCATTAAAAATTGATTAAATTAATTACAATTACTTTTGCCTCTTTAATTAACCAGGAATATGATAGACAGGACAAAGGAACCACCTATACACGACGCAGTTGATTTTGATATACAGTTAAAACCTTACCAGCATTTTACGCTTGACAATGGCGTTGAGGTATATGCGGTTGACGGCGGCGCTGAAGAAGTTATAATGGTTGAATGGGTTTTTTATGCCGGCAATTGGTACGAACAAAAAAATATAATAGCAGCTACTGCAAACTTTTTGCTTAAAAATGGTACAAGTACCCGTAATGCTTTTGCTATAAATGAACATTTTGAGTTTTACGGCGCCTATTTAAACCGGCAGTGTTATAATGAAACAGCCACGCTAACCCTGCACAGCCTTACAAAATACCTGCCCCAACTGCTGCCTGTTATGGCAGAACTGCTTACTGACAGTCAATTGCCTGAAAATGAATTGAGTATATATCGTCAAAACCAAAAACAGCGGCTGGCTGTAAACCTGAAAAAAGGAGACTTTGTAGCGAACCGCCTTATTGACGAATACCTTTATGGCATCAAACACCCCTATGGCAAATACAGCATTGCCGAAGATTATGATGCCCTGCAGCAGGATGAACTGCTGGCTTTTTATAAACAGTTTTACACCCAGGGCACAGGTATGCTGTTTGTTGCAGGCAAGTTGCCGGCCGATATTCAGCAGCAGCTAAATAACGCTTTCGGGCAACTACCGTTTAACAAAACCCCTTTGCCTGGTGTACATTATCCGCCAAGCCCTGCGGCAGAAAAAAAATATAATATTATTAATGATGCTAACGGTGTGCAAGGCGCTATACGTATCGCGAGGCCCTTTCCTAACCGGCACCACCCTGATTTTACTAAGGTCCAGGTACTTAACAACATCTTCGGCGGGTATTTTGGCAGCCGGCTTATGAGTAATATACGCGAGGATAAAGGTTACACCTATGGCATACACAGCTACCTGCAAAACCATATACATGATAGTGCATGGCTTGTAAGCACCGAGGCCGGGCGGGGTGTGTGCACCGCAACTATAGAAGAAATATACAAGGAAATGCAAATATTGCGTGAGCAGCCTGTGGATGAAGAGGAATTAAACCTGGTACGTAATTTTATGATGGGCAGTATTTTGGGTGATTTGGATGGGCCTTTCCAGGTTATTGCAAGATGGAAAAATTATATTCTTAATAACCTTTCCGCTGAATACTTTTATAATGCTTTAGAAACCATACGCACCGTAAGCGCTGAAGATTTACAGCAGCTTGCGGTAAAATACCTTAACCCCGAAGATTTTTACGAGCTTACAGTAATATAAATCAGCAAGCAGGCTAAGCCAGGGCAATTTGGTATATCGGCAACTTTTATACAGATGGCTTAACAGCCGGCCCGGGTAAAAGTAAAACTGCGGAAACGCGCGAATATTATTACCTTGCTATAAAACATAGCTATTTTTATATGGGCCGTTTTATTGGTAAAATATTAATTACAGCCGCAGCCGCGTTAATCGCCTCAAGATTACTGTCGGGTGTATCCATTGAGAATAGCTGGACAGCTATTATGGTGGCATTGGTGCTTGCCCTGCTGAATGGTTTTATTAAACCCGTGCTGGTTATACTAACAATACCTGTTACCATTTTAACGCTGGGCTTATTTTTGCTTATCATCAATATTGTAATCATTAAATGGGCGGCAGCAATAGTACCGGGTTTTCATGTACAAAATAACTGGGCTGCGTTATGGTTTAGCATCCTGCTTTCTATCATAGTATATTTTATTGAAAAGCTTATCGGCAAACCCGAAGACGAAAAAGCTGAACGCTGATTAAAGCAAAAGCCCCTGTATTGTAATTGCAGGAGCTCTTAACATCATATACGGGAAGGGGTTTATTCGCCCTCAACACCCGTATCATTTTCCATCAGCCGTTTTTTGTTCATGTGTATTTTAGGTTTGTCACCACACATACGCACAATTTTTGGTGTAAAAGTACCGAGTACATCTACCAGGTTTTTCTGGCTCTGCATTACTACTTCAATATCCTTGTAGGCAAAAGGCGCTTCATCGAGCCCGCCGCCAATAAGCTTTACATCATGTTTTTGCAAAGCTTCTTTTAAAGCATTGTGTGTAACACTTTTTAAAGCGGCAGTACGGCTCATTTTACGCCCCGCGCCATGAGAGGCAGAATTTACGGATGCTTCCTGGCCTTTGCCTTTTACAATAAAGCCGGGCGCCGTCATGCTGCCTGGTATAATACCCAGCACATCTTTGCCCGCAGGTGTAGCTCCCTTACGGTGTACAATTACCTCTTTGCCGTTATACATTTCCATCCATGCAAAGTTGTGGTGGTTCTCCACCATTTTTACCGGTTTGCGGCCCAGTTGCCTTGCAATTTTAGCATGTATAATGTGGTGGTTGGCCGATGCATAGTCGCCCGCAAGGTTCATGGCCAGCCAGTATTCCCAGCCTGCTTCCTCAGTAAGGTTAAGCCATGCAAGGTTAGCTGCCTCCTGCGGCAGGCGGCGTTTTTGCTTTGCTATTTTGGTGTAATGCGCAGCAATATTAGCCCCTAACGCGCGGGAACCGCTGTGCGTAAGCAAACCCACATAAATGCCAGCCTCAACTCCTAACACTGTATCTTTTTCTTTCAGCTCCACAATGCCAAACTCAGCAAAATGGTTACCGCTGCCTGATGAGCCCAACTGTTTCCACGCACGTCCGTGCAGGCCTTTCAGCAATGGCAGTTCAAAAAACTCTTTACGTTCCATTACCTCGTGTTCTTCCGCCACTTTAAACTGGGCACCGCTTCCAAAAAGGGTAGCTTCAATCAGTTCACGCGTAAATAATTTTTCTTTGCCTGCCAGGTCTTTCACATCAATATCAAAAATGCTCAAGCACATACGGCAGCCTATGTCCACACCCACGCCATAAGGTATAACGGCATTTTCCACTGCCAGTACACCGCCTATTGGCAGGCCATAGCCTGAGTGTGCGTCAGGCATCAGTGCGCCTGCCACCGCTACCGGCAGTTTGGCTGCAGCATACATTTGGTGCAATGTGCTTTGTTCAATATGCTCACTGCCGAACATATTGAATGCAACACCCGTGTTGTTTAAAGAAACCTCTGCAGCTCCCTCTAAATCTCCCCCGGCGGGGGAGACTTTTGGCGATAACGCAGCAGCAATCTTACCCAATACTTCATCATTGGCATAATCATGCGGCGCTTCCAGTATGTTTTTTAATACATCCAGCGCTTCCTTAAGCGTTGAGTGTTTATAATGTTTTTCCATAACGGTAATAGCAACGCTTATTACCGGCCCTTCCGGGTACCCGATGTTGCGTATATCTTTACCGCGTAATTGTAGTTTCATATACTAAACCCATAATGGGTTTTAAAGTTGTTAATAAATTTTTGTTGCCAGCTTATGCACTGCTATTATGCTTTACTTGTGTCACTCTCTTGTGCTGCAGTAACACTGCCTGTCAACTTAATGCCAGTAATGGTAACAAAACCCGCACTGCTTTGCCAGTTCAACCGCCAGTACCAAAGGCACGCTGCGCAGGTGCATTTGTTCCCGTGCGTACACTGCCAGTTTTGCGGTAAACAGCGGGTTGTTTTGCGCAATAAGCGCATGCAGGCGCGTAAGCCTGTCTCCCGCCTTTTCATAAAAGTCATCACTCAATGCGGCTGTGGCCACAGCGGTGTACAACTCCAGTTGCGGTATTAGTGTAACTGCTTTTGCTCCTTCGTAGTTAAGGGTTTCGTTTTGTGTGCCCCTTAAAAAATTAAACCGCATGTTTACCTCCTTTGTTTTACAATTCAAGTCAGCTTATATCATTATTTTTATTTTGTGTCATCGTCATAACGGCGCTCATCGCCCGTTGGTCTTACTCCTGTATGTTCTCTAATGCTGTTCAGCAGCTTTTTAAACCGGCGCACCAAATGTTGTAACTGTCCGTTACCAGGCGCC
>DASZUX010000135.1:0-12281 GCA_035547455.1 Chitinophagaceae bacterium | reverse complement strand
CAAGGCTAAAATAATACTGGATACGGCTGATAATAAAAAAGTAACCGCCACCCTGCTTGCCTTTAAAGATACTGCATGGGTAGCTATTAAAGGAGTTGATATTAAACTGGGCATACAAAGGCTTGGCGCTGACCTTAATATTAACGAAACCCCGTCTTATACAACAGATTCTCTCGGTGCAGTTAGCGGCGACTTTAAAAGGGATAGCCTACCGGGTGATGTTAAAGGCAACCTTATATTAACGGCAAAGGTTGAAGATGATGATACTTATTGCAATATTATTACCGAAAGGATTGTGCCATGGGGCAAGCCTGCAAAATATGTATCAAACTTTGATAAAAGAACTCTTTTTGCACGCAGGGGCAGGTCGCCAATCTGGCTTGAGCTAATGGCATATTCCATTATTCTCGTGGTTTGGGGCATCCTGTTTTATCTTGGCCTTCAAATACGTCAATTAATCAGGCTGGGTTCGTAATATAAAAGAAAAGCAGAGGAAGCATAATCAGCCTGCTGCTGTAAAATAAGGTCAAAAAAAACATATTGCCGTATTAGTATAAGCCCACCAATTTTGCGTGTAATTAATTTAAAACTCCTAAGTACAGTTTGAAAGCGTTCTGTTTATTGCCTCCCCAAACTGCATATTTCTTTTATAATACCGCAAATGATAACTTAGGTGGCGGCAGGCAGGCTTATATTTTTTAGAGAAACTATTTTCCTGTAAAACAGTTGTTCCCCTTGCATTACCAAGGTTTGCCTGCTAACTATAGTATGCTATTAATCTCCTGGTTAAAAGCAGTCCTTGCAAAATTTCTTTGGCGTTTATTACTAAGTGCATCATTGCAAACCGTACAGCCCGGCTGTAAAATATTTTATTCACCTGGCTGTAAAATTTTGGTTTGCATAACAACTGCAATACTGTTTGCCCGCTGTTTTGCCAATAAGGCTTTTGGTCCTTCAAATAATTCATCAACAGTAGTGTTAAACAACTGCAGCCAGCGGGTAAAATGCTGGTGATTAAGTGGTGTTTTTTTATGCAGCAGTATATGGGTTGCCATAGGGTTACCTAAATAACTTCCAGTAAAAAAAATAGTGTTTTCCCAAAACTGGTACATCATAGGCAGGTGCAATGCCCAGTTAACCCTTTCAAAAAGCGGGGCCAGCAGTTCATCTGCATTTACTTTCCTGTAAAAACAGTTTACCAACGCTTCAATATCTCTTTTGGTGTAAATATCGTTTTTCATACTAAAGGTCTTTATGATTAAACCTGCGTACAGAAAGCCACATCGGCAACCACACCCACAGCAGCAGTACGCACAGGGATATAATAATGCCGGCCTGTGTGCCAAAAAAATCTTTGAAAACAGCCCCGGTATAACCCATTAGGGCCGAAGCGTCTAATTGCAGCAGTATTAAAATTCTTGATAAGTCAACCGGGTTTAAATTGCTCAGTACTATGCTTACTTTTTCAAGCGGGTAATCCTGGAACTGGAAAAGGATAAACAGCACAAGGCCGTCAAAAATGATGGAAAAATACAGCCACAGCAAAACGGAGAGTCCTATTCCCCTGGCTTTATCACGCGTAAACGATGTGCTAAGCACGGCCAGCCCTACAAAAACAATGGACAGCATAAAACCTGCGGCTACCAAAGTAAACCCCGCGGCGGTTGGCTGAAAAATAACTGCCGGTATGCCAATGCCAAGTAAGAAGGCTAACCCCAAAGAAACAGCCAGCCCGTTAAATAACCCCAGCCAAAGTGTTTTACGGCGCACCGGCTGGCTTACCAGTAACTCAATAAACTCTGCACTGTTATACATGTATATGGTGGAGAATATAATGCTTACCAGCGGCACAATAAAAAGGATTATGTTAAGCAGGCTAAGCAGGCCTTTTGAGCTATTATCTTCCAGGTTAAAAACAGTTAACGAGATGACAAATAACAGGATGGTATAGCCAAGCACAAGGCGGCTTCGCAATATATCCATCATTACATATTTAATAATCTTCAGCATATTTTTGTTTTTTGCATTATGCCTGCAATGGCTTTTGACAGTTTGTTTTGGCCGGTATCGGTTTTTAGTTCATCTATATTTTTATGAAATACCAGCTTGCCTTCGTTCATATATATCACCTGGCTTACCAGGTCATCCAGCTCACTTAAAATATGCGAAGTGATTAATACCAGTTTGCCCTTATTCTTCTCCTTAATAATTTTTGCCTTTAGTATTTCAGCAGACAGCGGGTCAAGTCCTGCTGTTGGTTCGTCCAGTATCAAAACGTCGGGGTTAAATAAAAAAGCGAGGTATGCACTTACCTTTTGTCTTGTGCCGCCTGACAAAGTACGCATCCTTTTATTAAGCAATCCGTCAAGCCCGAAAGTGGCAGCAAGGTCTTCATCAAGTACTGCACCATCATGGTGCCGTATATCCTTCATCATTTTAATAACCTGCTGAATGGTCATGTTATCAGGATAGCGCCCTATCTGCGGCATATAACCTATGTGGCTGCGGTACTGCCAGTCATGCAAAATATTTTTACCGTTAAAAGTAATAAAGCCGCTGGCAGGCACTACCATGCCCAGTATGCACTTAATAAAGGTTGTTTTTCCGCTGCCATTAGGGCCAATCAGCGCAATACATTCCCCTTTGGTACAGGCCACTGATATATCATCCAGCGCCTTTAACCTGCCAAACTTTTTAGACACATTTGATGCAATAATCATAATGGTAAAGGTTTCATTAAAGGATAATCGTCTTTCAGCCCTTCAGGGGTAATGCCCGGCAATACCTTTTCGGTTTTGTCCATCAATGCCACTATAAGGCTGCGGTATAATATCATAGCAGGGGGGGTACGTGCAGTTACCATGGAGTACAGGCTTACCGGCCGGTAAGGCACATCCCCGCAGCCGTCCCTGTTTATATCATACCCTTCATATTTGTCCCAGTAATTATGGTTAAAACTGTTTAAGGCCAGGGTGCCGTTTGTGCCAACATCAAAAGTGTTGCCTGTAAAATTATTACCGGCAATAGTGTTACCATTACAACTTGCCTGCACCTGCATTGCCCACCCGTTATTTTTAAAATTATTTTTGCAGATTAAATTCCGGCTGCCGCCCTCCATAAATATGGCGCTGGTGTTTTCAATAAACTTATTGCCTTCAATATAACTGTCTGAAATTTCTTTCAGCAGTAAACCATAAGATGCCTCACCCCAATTGTGTTGAAACACGTTGTTAAACATCCTTACTCCGTGTGTGTACATAACCGCCACACCGGCGCCGTTATAACTAAAACTGTTTGTAATATATGCGTCGTTATGGCTAAACATAAAGTGAAGCCCGTAGCGAATGTTATGTTCGCTGGTATTACGCCATATAAGCGAGTTGGTAACAAATTCAAAATAAATGCCATCCCTGCATGCACTTATGGTATTGGCAATAACCTGCATACTGTCACATTTCCAGCAATGCACTCCATTACCGCTTTCTTCCTCACCGTTGCCGCTACCCGTAATTTTATTGCGGATAATTTTACCGTTAACAGCGCTTAGTGACAAGATGCCAAAAAAGCAATTGCTAATAGTATTGCCTTCAATAACCGCACCTCTTGTACCATAAATCTTTATAGCTGCAATATCGTTTACTGATGATTTGCCGGCGTTTTGCAGGCTAAAACCTTTTATTTCAACACTGTCTGCTTTTATTGAAATTATTTCCCATTTACTATCGCCGTCAATAATGGCATTCTCGTTGGTTAAGAGGATTATTTTCTTAGTGATTGAAATATTACCTTCATGATAAATACCCTTTGTTACCAGGATGGTATCATGGTCGTTACAGGCAGCAATTGCCTTTACAATACCTGCATATTTAAGCCCCTGCCCTACTGTTATAGTAGCTGCATTAATGCGGCTGATAACTAAAATAAAGAAAAGCAGGATGACAAGCTTTTGCATATTATTTATTTATCAATTCGTTCCACGAAACAAGATTGCCCTTGAACGCGCCAGAATATTTTTCAAAGCTTTCTTTGTCAGCAAAAGCAGCAATATTGCCGTTCATAGGCGTATGAAGGTTTTCGCTGGAAAACAATATGGCACTGGCAACAGGCATCAGCGCATGATTGCCTGCAAAATCAACTACGTAAATGTTTTTTGACTGCTGCGCTATACCAGGCTGCTGCTTTAAAAATGATAAAAGGCAGGCAATATCATCAAATTCATACACTTTTCCTTTTTGGGTAACTATTTCACCGCCAAACCTTGCGTCAGAAAAAGTCATATTACAATAAGTGCAGTTGTCTTCGCCAATTACAATGCGTTGCGGCGCTGAACTGCACGAATAAAACATAACAGCGATTAAACATACAGCCACAGATTGATGTAAAATATTTTTACCTGCCCGCAGGCGCCTGCCTGTTTTAAACTCGTAAACAACCGTTACAAATAATACTACTCCCGCACCAATAAAAATCCATCCTCCCGCATCGGGAATAGAGTATGCCCCAAAATTCAGCAACTGCTTAAACCCTATCAATGGCGGCTGGTATGCCATACCCGGCACTACTATTGCGGCATCGGGATTAAGGTTGTGGCCGTAGTTATACTCCCACCTCCAGAAGTCAACCATTGCAATAATGCCAAATGCAACAAAAGCAAAAAATAATACGTAGAGGAATGATTTTTTATTTACAATGGCGCCCAGCGGGAAAAGTGCTGCAAAAAAACCAACCAGGTATGGCAAAACAGTAAACTCTGCAAAATCAGCAGAATGTAATGTTTTCATACCTATATAATGGTTCAGGCCATTAATAATATCAACGTTGCCGCCAAGTTTTCCTGCATTTATCAGCAGCACCAATCCTTCCGGGTATTGCGGCGCTGATAATTCAATGCGCCAGATAGGAATAAAAATAACGGGCAGTAATGCAAGCCCCGCCAATGCAAGCAGCAGGCGCACCCAGCCTTTTAATGTATTTTTTTTCATATTCCGGTTGTTTATATTTTTAAAGGAGCAGGCTACCCTGCTCCTGTGGTTTTCCACGTGTACTATTTGTTTGTTGAATCAGCAGGCATGTTTTTACCGGTACTAAACAGCAGGGGCACGTTATTGCCCGGTGCAGATATTCTTATATATCCCTGCATTTCCTGGTGTAAGGCGCTGCAAAAATCAGTACAGTAAAAAGGAAAAATGCCCACCCTGTCCGGCACCCACTTTAATGTTTGTGTTTCGCCCGGCATAACCAGCAGTTCCCCGTTGTTTGCGCCTTTAACGGCAAAACCATGCGGCAAATCCCAATCCTGCTCCAGGTTAGTAACATGGAAGTACACTGTATCGCCCAGGTTTACCCCTTCAATGTTATCGGGCGTAAAATGGCTGCGTATAGCTGTAAGGTTTGCATCAATTCTTCTCCCGGTACGGGTTACTTTTGTTTGCCCCTCGCCTTTTGACAGGTATGGGTTTTTATTCTGGTCTATATTATAAAATTTAAGGCTGTTATTTTTTATTAAATCAGCCGGTGCAGCCTGCGCATAATGCGGTTCTCCAATGGTTGGAAAATCAAGTATCAACTGCATCTTATCTCCGCTTATGTCATACAACTGCGCGCTCTGGGCTAGTTCAGGGCCTGTTGGCAAATACCTGTCCTTTGTTATTTTGTTATACGCAATTACATACTTGGCGTAGGGATGCCTTGTATCGCCGCCGGGAATTGAAAGGTGACCAATTGAATAATAGGTAGGGGCACGGTCAAGCACTTTTAATTCCTTAATATTCCATTTCACAATTTCTGATGAAACAAACATACTGGTATATGCATTGCCTTTACCGTCAAACTCGGTATGCAGCGGGCCAAGACCCGGTTTCTGCAACTCGCCATACAATGCTGATTCGTATTTTATTACAGGAATGCTGTCAAATGTGCCGTCAAAATCATTCGCCGCAATAGCTTTTTGAATTTTATCAAAGCTGAATACGGGCAGCACTGCGGCCAGTTTACCTGAGCCTACAATATATTCACCGGTTGGGTCAACGTCGCACCCGTGCGGAGATTTTGGGCATGGTATAAAATATACGATACCGGGCAATTGCATAGCGTTAAGCACCGTAACCTGTGTTTCAATACTTGATGTTGCACTGTGGCTGTCTTCGTTATAGGTATTGTGCGCATACTTTACGGCCTGTTTAATGCCTTTGCCCTGCTTAAGGTATTCTTCTGCTTTTTTCCAGTTTACAGCCATTATAAAGTCCTTATCACGCTGCGAAGCATTTACTTCCAGCAAGGTGTTGGCCTGTTCGCTGTTATAACACGAAAAGAAAAACCAGCCGTGACTTGGGCCCTTGCCTGCATGGCTAAGGTCAAAGTTTACACCGGGTACTAATATTTGAAACGCGATATTCATGCGGCCTGACTTCGGGTCAACACTTAAAAAACTTACAGTGCCTTTAAAATTCTTTTTATAGGTATTAATAGGCACATCACCGTTATTATTATCCATAGGCACACTAAACCGCGTACCAGCCACTACATACTCGGTATTTTGCGTAACAAAGGCAGATGAGTGGTTGCCCGCGCTGTTTGGTATTTCAATAATCTCCGCGGTTTTAAAAGTAGCCAGGTCAATACGCGCTATCCTGGGTGTGTTATTACCGTTAATAAATACCCAGCGCCCGTCAATCTCGCCATTTGTTTGGGAGAGTTCCGGGTGGTGCGCATCATCCCAGGGCACATACCCGTGCGATGTGTTAAGCATGGGCTTTGTTTCTTCACTATAGCCATAACCCTTTTCCGGGTCTTGTGAAAAAACCGGGATAACCTTTAATAACCTGCCGGATGGAAGGCCGTAAACCGACATTTGGCCGCTAAACCCGCCGGACACAAAATCATAAAATTCATCATACTTGCCGGGGGCAACATACACTTTGGCGGCAGCATCGCCGCTTACGGCATCGCCGGCGTTTTTAGGCTTGCATGAGGGTATAATAAGCGCAGTGGCAACTGCCAATAATGCCAGGGGTAGTGTTGTGATAGATCTCATATAGATTGTTTTTGGATTCGTTATTTTATTCCATCATTTTTACGCATAAACTCCAGCAGGCTTCTTGCATCCTCGTCGCTCAGGTTTTGATTGGGCATACGCACCAGGCATATTTCAAGCATTGCCTGTGCTTTAGGATCCTTGTCAATCATTTTATCAGTATTGGTAATAAAGTTCATAATCCATTCAGGCTTATGCCGCGTAGTAACACCCTGCCACCCCGGCCCTACCAGTTTCTCTGTTGTTAGCTTATGGCATGCAGAACATTTAACATTGTAAATTTTTTCTCCGCCTGCAGCCATTGTAGCATCAAGCTTATCGTTAAGGGAAACAGCAGTAAACTTTCCTTCGCCTCTTTCAGGGTCATAAGAAGGATTGCCGTTAGCCGTAGTGGCCGCAGTACTTGCAGCCGCGTTGCCGGCGCCGCTGCCGGGAGCATTATTACCACTGCATGCATACAGTACCGCCGCAATAACAGCGCACGGGAAAAAGATTATTTTTTTCATATTGTAAATGTTTAATTGACGCTGCAAATTGCAACTGCGGCAAGCCCGTTTTTATGCGTGCAATCATAAATGGCCATTTTTGCAGGCATGATTTTAATCATATAAAAGGCTGTTGCAGGTCATCATGCCACGGGCATTGCATGGGTATTTTTGAAGAAACTCCCGGATATGATGATTGATTCAAACCTGCTGATTGCATGGGGTGCCGCCTATAAAAAAGTATCGGCAGGCGAGTTAATATTCAGGGAAGGGGCTTCAGCAAATTTTTATTACCAGGTTGACAGCGGCAAAATAAAGTGGGTGAATGTAAATGATGACGGAACAGAATTTATACACCATATAGTAAATGAAGGGGAAGCTTTTGGAGAGTTGCCCTTATTTGACAACGGCGTGTATGCAGCATCTGCAATTGCAGAAACCGGCGGGTATGTGCTAAGGCTGCACAAAAACTCGTTTCACCAGTTGTTGAAAGAAAACCCCGAGATACATTTTGCATTTACAAAACTTATTGTTGAGCGCCTGCGCTATAAATTTTTTCTCACCCGCGAAGTGGCATCACACAACCCTGAACAAACCATCACCTCGGTACTTGGCGAGCTAAAAAAGAATAAAAATCACTTTTGCCCTGATTGCAGCCAGCTAAAACTTACACGCCAGCAACTGGCCGATATGACAGGTATGCGCGTAGAGACCGTTATACGCACAATGCGTAACATGAGCGAGAAAGGCTTAATAAGCATTAAGCGCGGAAAAGTTTTTTGCTGATTATGACCGTGCGCATAAAACAACAAAAGCAGGCACAGTTATTTTGCCGTAAATAACATGCTATGCAGCAGTTTGTTCAAAAGTGGTTCAGGGTATCATTGGCAAGCCTTGCGCTTGTTGCTTTTTTAGGTTGCATCCTGCGTTATAAAATTCTTTTTCCGTTACCGGCTGTTAATCAAAAGTATTTATTGCACGCACACTCCCACTTTGCATTTGCGGGCTGGGTAACACAGGCGCTAATGGCCTGCCTTGTTGGTTGCCTGGCCGGCAGTAATAAACAAGTAAACATAAAAAAATATGATGCTTTGCTTGGGGCTAACATTGTTTGCGCTTACGGAATGCTGGTTAGTTTTCCTTTCCAGGGGTATGGATTGTTTTCAATTATTTTTTCCACCTTATCAATATTCGTCTCATACGCTTTTGCCTTTGTTTACTGGCGCGATTTAAACAGGCTGCCCAAAAATCCTTCAGCCAGCTGGTTTAAAGCAGCAGTTTTATTCAATGCAGTTTCATCATTAGGGGCATTTAGCCTGGCTTTTATGATGGCCACCAAAAACACGCATGAACAATGGTATATGGCTGCTGTTTACTTTTTTTTACATTTTCAATATAACGGCTGGTTCTTTTTTGGGTGCATGGGGCTTTTTACTCAATATCTTTCCACGAGGGGCTTACTTCAAAAACACTGGCAAAAAACATTTGCCTTATTTTTCCTGGCTGTAATTCCTGAATATTTTCTTACCGTATTGTGGATGAGTTTACCCGCGTGGCTTTATACCATTATTGTATGTGCCACAATATTGCAGTTGGCCGGGTTTCTGTTCCTAGTCCTCTCAGTCAAGCCGGTATTAAAACGTTTATTAACAGGTGTTACTGTCCCGGCTAAATGGCTTGCCGGCATGTCAGCCTTAGCGCTTTCCATTAAATTAGCACTGCAGGCGTTATCTGTCATCCCGTCGCTAAACCAGCTTGTATTTGGTTTCAGGCCAATTGTTATTGGTTATTTACATCTTGTTTTTTTAGGTATTGTATCACTTTTTCTTCTTGCATACGCATTGCAAAATAAATACCTGCTTCAATCCCGGGCATTAGTCAGCGGCCTTTATGGTTTCGCGGCCGGCATTGTAGTTAATGAGTTATTACTAATGGCCCAGGGCCTGGGTGCGTTATGGTACATTAATATACCGTACATCAATTACATGCTTTTAGCTGCGGCCGTAATTATGTTCCTGTCTGCCTTTAACGTAGCGGTTAATGAATATTATATTCAAAAAAAGCAATCACTTATATTTATTTCACCTGTTAAATAATTTATTATGCGTTTTTATGCTGAACAAACCCTTGCACAAATTGTAACGCAACAATACAGTGCAGCGTACGTGTTTGAAAAATATGGCCTTGATTTTTGCTGTAAAGGAAAAAGAACCCTTGCCAGCGCCTGCCTTGAACAGGGGTTGCCTGCCAATGTTATTTTAGAAGAACTGGATAACGGAACTGCCGGCAATGTAGCAGAACATACTTTTTTAACCATGAGCAATCAACAGCTCATCAGCCATATTATTGAGTACCACCACCAGTATGTGCGGGAATACGGGCCGGCAATTAAAGAACATCTTGACAGGGTTGCACTAAAACATGGAGACAGGTTTCCCTGGATGAAGCAGGTGGCAGAAGACTATACGATGATATTTACCGACCTGTTAACACACATGCAAAAAGAAGAAGTTATTTTGTTTCCGCGTATTGCAAACCTCCCGTCGCAAAACGGCAGCCATTGGGCACAAGCTTATTTATCAGGCCCCATTGCAGTGATGGAGGCAGAGCACCAGGAAGCCGGCCAGTATATGCAGCGGGTAAAAGAACTAACCAATAACTTTACCCCGCCTGAAACAGCATGCACTACACACCGTGTAAGCTTGCTGGAACTGAAGGCATTTGAAGAAAACCTGCACCAGCACGTACACCTGGAGAATAACATTTTGTTTACGCGGGTATTAACTTTATAATGTTTGCACCCCGGTTAAACCCCGGGGCACTAAACATGGCCGGTATTCCTTCAATAAAAATTTATGGAAACCCATAGGGGAACATCGCTTTTGCCTTCAGGTTGTTCATAACCAACCAATATGCACCATTGTTTTAACAGCATATTTGCAGGTATAAGCTGACGAGAATTACGGGCACGCCTGATGATTGTCATTGAGTAAAAAGCTAAAACACAGTCTATTTGCAGCAGCAGTTTAATAACCGTGCATTAGCTTTTAATGTTTACAAATAAGTGTTATGAAAAACTATGTAACTACGTTCAGCCTTTTAGCAGTAATTGCTTTTACACTTGTAATGTCCTGCAGCCCTGCGGTAAACCTTACGGCTTCGTGGAAAGACCCCAAAGCATCGCCCGTTAAATTTTCAAAAATACTGGTATTATCCATTGGCAAAGACCTGGAGAAAAGAAGGCTGGGCGAGGATATGCTTAAAGCCGAGCTACTAAAAAACAATTTTAACGCAGAGGCGGGCCTTGATGTTTTTTCTCCTGATTTTGCAAAGGCTTTTGACTCACTGAAAATGCAGCAGGCTTTGCTGGATAAGGGTTTTGATGGTGTAATAACCATACGCGTATTAAACGTGCAGGAACAGGAACGATGGGTTCCGGGTTACTACTCACCGTATGTATATCGTGGGTTTTACAGGTATTATTATCATTACTATTATTACGGCTTTTATAATACCGGCTATATGACGCATGACATAAAAGTGCTGCTGGAAAGCAACCTCTACAACGTAACAACAGGCGACCTTATATGGTCCGGGCAGTCGGTAGCATTTACAAGAGATCCTACGCCCCAAATGGCCCGCAGGTATGCAAGTAATATAGTAAACGATTTGCTGAATACCAAAGCAATTACGCATTAGCAGCCCGTAACGCCAGTTTTAACTGCGTTTATTTATACCCCCCGGCTTATGGGCCTTCTCCCGGCGGCGGCACTTCGTATGGTGGTGTTTCGTAGGGGTCTTCATCGGGCAGGTAATCAGGATCAGTACCTGGTTCTTGCGGCACTTCGGGTATTTCGTCAGGGTTAAGCAGCGGCCTTTTTTCCGGTACCGGCAACTCTGCCGGTTTAACCGGTTTAATTTTTTTAGCCATATATAAACTATTTATACACCAAAGGGATATGTTTCGGGCATTTCATTACCCGCCGGTACAATATGTAATGGGTAAAGCGGCATGGTTTTATCAAGAAAAATAAAAGCGTCATAACGCAGGGGCACAATAGTAGGCACATAATTACTGTACAGTTCATATTCCGGGTTATACACCACACCTACCGCCCTGTGCCCTACATGATTTTCCATTAACTCGTTGTTGTTAGTAAAGTCATCCATTATAAGTAATTTATCTTCATTACCGGCTTTATGTAATATATCTTCCCAACTGCCATTAATAGCCGGGGGCAAATCAATTGCCTGCATAGCTGCCCCCCACTTATGCCCGGCTATAACCTGCCCTTTATAACTGCCAAAACCCACCAGCACAACCTGCTCATCACCATAATGCAGCCTTGCCAGTTCGCCTATATTTAACATTCCTTCATTCGTCATGCTTGTTGCCCTTGCATCGCCCACATGCGTGTTATGTGCCCAAACAACCACTTTTGCATCTTCACCGTGAAACTGCAGTAACCGGTCAAGCGTTTCAGCCATGTGCCTGTCCCTTATATTCCAGCTATGCGGCCCTCCTTTTATCATTTCCCTGTAATATTCTTCGGCATGCACTGCCACCAGCGCGTTTTGGGCAGTGCTGAAAACGTTTTCATGATCGCTGTTGTATAACGGCATCCTGCGCTCTATCTCCCTAAGCAGGTGCACCACTTCAAACCTGCATAATTCCGGTACAAACCGGGCTGCCCTGGCGTATAAACCCCCCTCATCTTTTCTGTAGGGTTCAAAACACCTGTACGCATCCTCCGCTATTTTTA
>DASZUX010000134.1:0-7136 GCA_035547455.1 Chitinophagaceae bacterium | reverse complement strand
CGTGCATCATCTTGTTTGCCTGCATTCCAAACAAGCATCGCCACAGTCTTGTCTCTTATTGTTTCGTAAGTTATCATAACTCAATAAAAGTAAACCTGTTTCATAGAAAAGCATAAATTTTCTTCCTACCTTTCCTTTCATACACTTAAATCCATTTCTTTGCATTGCCCAAGCATACCAATATGAAAAAAAAAATAGCGCTGGTTACCGGCGGTTATAGCGGCGAAGCGGTAATAAGTTACCTGAGCGCCAAAACCGTAGGGAATAATGTTGATAAGGATAAGTTTGATGTTTACACCATTGATATAAACCCCCGGGGCTGGGTGTACAAAGCGGCTGACGGCTCAACAACTGAAGTTGACAGGAATGATTTTTCCATTACGGTTAACGGGCAAAAAATAACCTTTGATGCTGTGCTTATGTGCATACATGGCAACCCGGGCGAAGATGGCAAACTGCAGGGCTATTTTGACATGCTTAAAATACCCTACACAAGTTGCGATGCTTCTTCCTCTGCCTTAACGTTTAATAAACGCTATACAGTGGCCGTGGCTGCATTTAATGGCATAAATGTTGCTCGTAGTGTGCTGCTTATAAAAAATAGCTTTACCAATGCAGATGAGGTGGTGACCAGTTTAAAGTTCCCGGTGTTTGTTAAACCCAATAACGGCGGCTCAAGTATTGGCATGTCAAAAGTAAATGCACCGTCGGAAGAATTGGGGGCGGCTATTGAAAAAGCTTTTAAGGAAGACGACCAGGTACTTGTAGAAGAGTTTATTAAAGGCCGTGAATTAACCATTGGGGTATTTAAAACAAAAGGCACCATAATTACGTTACCTATTACTGAAATAAAAAGCAAAAAGGATTTTTTTGATTACGAAGCAAAATACCATGGTGCCAGTGAAGAAATAACTCCTGCGGAAGTAGAGGAGGAGATTGCTGAAAAAGTAAGGGCAGCGGCTAAAAAAATATACGCGTCGCTTAATTGCCGGGGCGTTGTACGGATTGATTTTATTTATGATGCGGAAAAGGGCCAGCCTTTTATGCTGGAGGTAAATACCGTACCCGGGCAAAGTGAGGCAAGTATAGTGCCGCAACAGGTAAGGGCTATGGGATGGACGCTGAAAGAATTTTATACTGCATTGCTGGAAGAATGTTTTGCCAACAATCAATAATCAGTATCTTAACAGGCACATAACCTGCCACAAAACAATTAATTAGTGTTTAAATTTATTACAGAAAAGCCTCTGTGGGTAAACCTGCTGGTAATGTTGGGGCTTGTATTTATTATTTTTATACTGTTTTTTAGTTCCCTTGGTATAATTACCCGCCACAGTTCTACCGTAAAAGTTCCCTCAGTGCTTGGTAAAAAGGTTGCAGATGCGAAATCATTTCTTGAAACAAGCGGTTTTAATGTGGAGGTACAGGACTCTGTTTATATTGATACTGCCGCCCCCGGCGCAGTTATACGCCAATCGCCGGATGCAGATGCTACTGTAAAAATTCACCGTACCATATACCTTACCGTAAACAGGTTAATAGCCCCTTTGATTGATATGCCCGATTTGCGGGGTTTTTCATTTAAAAGCGCCCAGCTATACCTGCAAAGTCTTGGCTTAAGGGTGGGCGATACCAGTTATGTGCCGGACATTGCCTTAAATGCTGTAAAAGAGCAATTAATAGGTAATAAGCCTGTTGCGCCGGGCACCAAAATAAATATGGGCAGCGCCATTAGCCTGGTATTGGGTAATGGAGAAGGGGAAGATGAAATAAATGTGCCTGATTTGGTGGGTATGACTGTTTCAGAAGCGCGGCTATACCTTAGCAATAAAAATCTTAGCCTTAGTGCAATAATAGCCGATGAGCCGGTTAGTGATACGTCAGGCGCCTATATAAGCAGGCAAAGCCCTCTGCCTTTTTCAACATTGGCCCCGGGTGAAATTGTAGCCAATAAAATACGCCCAGGCCAGTTGATTGATATTTGGATAAGTACCACAGCGCCGCCAAAAGATACTACAGGCACTGTTCAGTAATACATAAAATATGTAATACTTTTAGCCGGTAAACAATTTAAAATAAATATATATGAAAACCATAACAGCAGACGAATTAAAGAAAAGGCTTGACAGCGGTGAAAACGTACACCTGCTTGACGTACGGGAAGACCATGAAAGAGCTGATTATAATATTGGTGGCGTGCATATACCATTAGGTAAAGTACAAACCATGCAGGCAGATGAAATTGAGGGATGGAAGGATGATGAGGTGGTAGTATATTGCCGTAGCGGCAACCGCAGCGGCATGGCTGCCCTGTTTTTAGAGCAGATGGGTTTTAAAAACCCTGTAAACCTGGTAGGGGGCATGCTTGCGTGGCGCGAAAAGTTTAGTTAATAACTACGGCATTTAAGGATTTGTTTAAATAAGTTTTTAAATACAGCGGGTTTTACCCGCTTTTTTATTGCCATAGCCGCACAATGTTGTGCCGGCCTCCGTATCCGTCAATTTCTTTCACATTTCTTTTGCAAATCTCCGCGTTATTAATTATCTTGCTCTTCTAATCGTTATCCCCCTTACATGATTACGCTTTAGCTAACCCGCAATTATCCTAACACGCTAAATTTTTGTAGCATGAAAAAGTTCATTTTTTCAGCGCTTGCCTGCATGGTATTATGCATGGTGCAAACGCAGGGGCATGCCCAATTACTTAAAAAACTAAAAAACAAGATTGCTGAAAAGGTTTCCCAGGCTGCCGGGGTGCCGGCAAACAGTAACACTAACAATGCAAACCAGCCTGGTATGGGCAATAACAGCAGTGGTGGCCCGGTAAATACAATGGGGGGAGGGCTGCATAACACGCCGCCGCCGGATGTAAACAAAAGCATTGATGATGCCGAAAAGGCCACTGCCGCAACTGATTACAATAATGCCCGTTACTCGTTGCAGCAGGCTATGACCGGCCTGGAAATTGAACTGGGCCGGCAATTAATTAAATCCTTGCCGGCAACGGTT
The DNA here is from genome assembly GCA_035547455.1 of Chitinophagaceae bacterium. GTDB lineage: Bacteria > Bacteroidota > Bacteroidia > Chitinophagales > Chitinophagaceae > JABDFW01. The sequence continues at coordinate 4,127 of DASZUX010000134.1, read as the reverse complement.
GATAACTTAAATAAGGATACCGCTAAAAACCTGGTACAAAGCAACCAGTATGGGTTCAGTAATCTCATTATTCAAACAGTTTATTCGGATGGAAAGGATAAGCAAATGAAGATGACCGTAGGTAATAACCCTATGTATGCGGGTATCATGAATATGTATTTTAACAATGCGGCTATGATACAAAGCAGCGGCGATAACAGCCAGAAAATGAAGCAGGTTAGGGTAAAAGGCAACCAGGCATTGATACAGTTTGACCAAAGCACCGGTTACCAGGTAATAATGCAGTTGGGGCAAAGCTCAATGCTTACCTGGGAATGTGTAAATTTTGCCGGCGAGGATGAAGTAATGAACGCGGTAAACACCTTTGATATTGACGGCATTAAAACGATGATGGGCGAGCAATAATGCCACGCTTAACACAAATAACACAACAATAATATTTGTATGAAAATTTTTTTTATGCTGGCTTTTATAATAAGCACGGCAACTATAATAAAGGCGCAGGATTTTAAAACAGATCTTGCCAATGCGCGTACAAACTATGCAAGCGGTAAATTAAGTGATGCGCATTATAATATTGAACAGGCCATGCAGGAACTTGACCTGATTGTAGGCAAAGAAGTACTGAAAATTTTACCCGCAAAAATTGACACTTTGAATGTAAATACGGGTGATGACCAGGTAATGAGTAACAGCGGGTTCCTGGGGGCTAACATACATCGTTCGTATGGACAGCTAAGCAACATGATGAACAATGCAGGCGGTAAATCGGCAGACATTTCCATTGTTACCAACTCCCCGTTAATATCAGGCATTAACACTTTTCTCAACACGCCCATATTGGGTGGTATGATGACAAGTGATGCATCAAAATCAATCAAAGTGCAGGGATACAAGGCAAGACTTGAAAAAAGTAATGGAAGCATGGGGCAAATTGACTACAGCATTGAGGTGCCCCTAAGCAATACTTTAATAACCTTTAAAGTTACCAATACAACTGATACGGAGATTTTAAACCTTGTAAACACTATACCACTGCAGCAAATAGCAAAGCTTTTACAATAAAGTTATCAATTCGCAACAGGAAAACCGGGCGATTGATAAATCAAAGCATCATCTGAATGCCTTCTGCTGTGTAAATGTATAAACACAGTACGGATAGGCAGGATATACTCTGTTAAAGGGGTTAGAATAATGGGTTGAATTGCAAAAAAATATTGCATGTTTAACCTGTGGGTTGTACATTTGCACCGGCAGGTCTTACACGACCAGCTCCTGCTGAAACCTCCCAGGGCCGGAAGGCAGCAAGAGTAGGCGGTTGTAGCGGTGCGATGTAATAAGCCTGCCAATTTTTTTAAACCCTTTAAGGGTTTTTTTGTTGGTAATAGAGTTATTATTCACCAAACCACCCGTTGCGGGAAAAACAATATGAAATTTTTTATTGATACGGCAAACCTCGCTCAGATTAAAGAAGCAAATGACCTGGGTATTCTTGACGGCGTAACTACTAACCCTTCGCTTATGGCCAAAGAAGGCATAAAAGGGAAAGAGGCCGTTATGCAGCATTACAAAACCATTTGCGAAATGGTAAACGGCGATATAAGCGCCGAAGTCATTTCTACGGATTTTGACGGTATTGTGGCGGAAGGAAAGGTATTGGCAGCTATACACCCCAATATAGTAGTAAAAGTACCGATGATTAAAGAAGGTGTAAAAGCAATAAAATGGTTTACTGACAATGGCATCCGCACAAACTGTACGCTGGTATTTTCTGCGGGCCAGGCTATATTGGCAGCAAAGGCAGGCGCCAAATATGTATCGCCTTTTATTGGCCGTATTGACGACAGCGGCTGGGACGGTACAGAACTGATTGGCCAGATTGCGCACATCTTTTCCCTGCAGGGTTTTGAAACCGAGATATTAGCGGCGTCTATCAGGAACCCTAACCACATTATTAAATGTGCAGAGTTGGGTGCTGATGTATGCACCTGCCCGTTGGATTCAATCCTCGGCCTGCTGAAGCACCCGTTAACCGATATAGGCCTTGCCAAGTTTTTGGAAGACGCCAAAAAAACAGCGTAACTAATTAAGTTAAGCAATTAGCTGAAAAGCCGCCTTTGGGCGGTTTTTTATTGCATATAACTTATTGCTGCAGGTCGGTTTTCATCATATCCGCATTAAGGCACTCATTGCACTGCCTTTACATAACAATATCTTAATACTGGCGTAACATATATTAATTTGAGATTTGCATAACATTCATAATGAGTCATTTATTACTGCCAGGTAATGTTGGCGCCGCAGCTTTTGGAGATGATTTTCTGTGGGGGATAGCTATTTCTGCAGCGCAAAACGAGGGGGCGCACAACCAGTATGGCCGGGGACCTTCAATATGGGATACCTTCAGCCGCCGTTCCGGCAAAATTAAAAAAGGGGCAAAACCCCATACTGCGTGCGATTTTTATCATCGCTATAAAGATGATCTCTTGCTGGTTAAGGCCCTGGGCTTTAAAGTTTTCCGGTTTTCCCTTTCCTGGTCACGTATTCTGCCGGATGGTACCGGCAGGGTTAATAAAGAAGGCATTGCGTTTTATAACCGGGTTATTGATGAGTGCCTGCACCTTGGGTTAACTCCTTTTGTTACATTGTACCACTGGGACCTGCCTCATGCTCTTGAAATGGAAGGCGGCTGGGTAAGCTACCGTATGCTTAAATGGTTCACCCGGTATGCTGCCGTTTGCGCCGAAGCATTTGGCGACAGGGTAAAAAATTGGATAATACTCAATGAGCCGATGGGCTTTGTGTCCCTGGGGTACATGCTTGGTAAACATGCCCCCGGCAAAATAGGACTGAATAATTTTTTGCCCGCCCTGCACAATGCTGTACTGGCGCAGGCAGAAGGGGGGCGGGTACTGCGTGCGCTTGTACCCGGCGCATATATTGGCACTTCTTTTTCATGCAGCGAGGTAAAACCATATACGCAAAAAGAGGAAGATATACAGGTGGCCAACCGTATGGACATTTTACTCAACCGCATTTTTATTGAGCCTTTATTAGGCTATGGTTACCCCAAGGACAATTTTAAACTGCTTGAAAAACTTGAAATGCACAATAAAACCTGGAAATATACAGAGCGCATGCAGTTTGATGTTGACTTTATTGGCATACAAAACTATTTTCCGCTGGTAGTAAAGTTTAACCCGGTAATCCCTATTGTGCAGGCCGCTGAAGTAAGGGCGGTTACAAGGCGGGTACCGCGAACGGCCATGGGGTGGGAAATAAATGGCGAAAGCTTTTACCGGGTTATTAAGCGGTTTGGACAATACCGCGGGGTAAAAGATATTATCATTACCGAAAGCGGCGCCGCGTTTAAAGATGTTATTGCAGGTGGTGCGGTAAATGATGAAAGCCGGGTAAACTATTTCAGGGAGTACCTGGCAGCACTCCTGCAAGCAAAAAATGAAGGGTTGCCAATAAAAGGGTATTTTGTTTGGACCCTTATGGACAATTTTGAATGGGCCGAGGGTTTTGACGCCCGTTTCGGGTTGGTCTATACCGATTTCGGTACCCAGTTAAGAACGGTTAAAGCCTCAGGGCATTGGTTTCGCAATTTTTTTAATATGTTGTAATGCTTTTTGCTTATTTTTAACGCCAGTTTAATAAAAATTAAAAAAAGTTTTTCTCCCCCGGGCAACCAAACATAAATCCATACGTATTCTTTAGTAAACAACTCAATTGAACACGCCATTTGAACTCTTTAAGCCATATAATAGCAGGGTGCAAAAACAACGATAACAGGTACCAGAAGGTACTGTATGAGCAGTTTTACGGGTACTCTCTAAAAGTGGTTTTTAGATACATATATAAATATGAAAATGCGGTTGATGTTGTAAATGACGGTTTTGTAAAGCTCTTTAGAAATTTGAATGCCTTTAAATGCGACAATGAGGATGACCTCTCAAAGATATTTATGGGCTGGTTACGGCGCATTATGGTGAATACGGCTATTGATGAGTTAAGAAAACAAAGCATGATGCCTGATATTGGTGCAATACCCGATGATATTTGGGAGGAGCCCGATAAATCTGGAAACGCCGACCAGGCAGTTTTATACAAGGAACTGATCA
>DASZUX010000133.1:0-8504 GCA_035547455.1 Chitinophagaceae bacterium | reverse complement strand
TCCTGTCTTTCGCATTTTTTAGAAGATTGATGTTTTAAGGCTCTGGAAGTATTGATTTTATTGAGTTTTTGTTTTAAAGTTGGGTGTCCCGGCGTAAATTTCTGGCATGTTTATCAGGAAAAAGAAGAATAAAAGCGGAGTTGTCAGTATCCAAATAATTGATAAAAGCAGCGGCGCATACAGGGTAGTAATGACCATAGGCAGTTCTGCTGACAGCGAAGAAATTACCCACCTTTATCAAAAAGCCTTAAATGAGATACCGCGGCTTACAGGCCAACAATCACTAAATTTTGACATAGAGAAGGAAGATGCATTGGTTAATATGTTTTTTAATGGTATCGAAGATTTAAAACTCGTTGGGCCAGAGCTTGTACTTGGCAAGTTGTTTAATGAGATTGGTTTTAATGCCATTGAAGATGAGCTATTCCGTCACCTGGTAATCACACGGCTGGTTTACCCGGTTAGTAAACTTAAAACCCTTGATTATCTCTACAAGTATAAAAATGTCTTTATTGAAAAAGACAAAGTGTACCGGTACCTGGATAAGCTGAGTAATAAATATAAAAAGCAGCTTCAGCAGATCAGCTATAATCATACCTTATCCATTCTTAATAATAGCATCTCCATAGTATTTTATGATGTTACTACTTTATATTTTGAAATAGATGACGAGGATGACCTGCGCCGCACAGGGTTTTCCAAAGAAGGGAGGCATCAAAATCCTCAAATTGTTTTAGGCCTTCTTGTAAGCATTGATGGCTACCCGCTAGCTTATGAGATTTTTGACGGGAAGAAATTTGAAGGGCATACTATGTTACCCGTAATAGAGGCATTTAAAAAAGACTTTTCATTGCAACACCTGGTAATTATTGCAGATGCGGGGCTGTTATCCAACGACAATATAATGGAACTGCATAACAAAGGATATGAATACATTTTGGGGGCGAGATTAAAAAATGAGTCCAAAGCTGTTCAAAAACAAATACTCTCCCTTGCCCTCAAAAACGGAGAAAGTGCGGCAATACAAAAAGATGAGTGTACCAAGATCATAATCAGTTACTCATCAGCCAGGGCAAAAAAGGATGAAGCCAACCGCAAACGTGGGTTGCAAAAACTGGAAATGGCTGTAAAATCAGGAAAGCTTAATAAAAAGAGCATTAATAACAGGGGCTACAATAAATATTTAAAGCTTGAAGGTCAAATTAATGTGTGTATAGATTACAGCAAGTACAAAGCTGATGGACGCTGGGATGGGTTAAAGGGCTATGTTACCAATACAAAACTCAGCAATAATGATATTATTGAGAACTACCGGCACTTATGGAATATCGAAAAAGCCTTCCGTATATCTAAAACAGATTTAAAAGTGCGGCCTGTTTACCACCGGTTGCAATCAAGGATCGAAGCGCATCTTTGTATTGCATTTTGCGCCTATAAAATATATAAAGAACTGGAAAGACAATTAAAAATAAAACAACCCGGTATAAGCCCCGAAAAAGCTATAGAAATATTAAAGACAATTTACTCCCTTACCATATTAACTCCCTATTCCAAAAAACCTCTATCAAGGTTAATCCTAAAAAAAGCAGAGCAACAGCTTATTTTAAAATTGTTTGAATCCTAAAACCGGGTGTCCCAGTGCGAAAGACAGGAAAAAGCAAACCAGGCTGCGTTATACGAACTGGACCGCGACCTGGAAAAAGCCCCCGACGACGCAAAGCTGGCCGAAGAAGCTACAGCGGAAAAACCGCTGTAGCGTTATGGTTAACCGGTAAAACAACCTTTGTTATTTTTTAGTGGCGGGTGTATTGTGCAGGTTAAGCAGCGGCAAATCCACGGCAATAAACAGGTTGTAACGTACGCCGGAGCTTTCTGCCACTGTTGCCTTGTCTGTAGCAAGCCTGGTTAAGGATGGCTGCCATTGAAACCCGGCCCCTATTGAAATTGGCCATTTAGGCACTCCAAATACATAAAAAGCTCCAGGTGAAAAAATATTTTCAATGCGCACTTTTACAGAGTCGGATAAGCTTGCATCCGGCTCTGCAAAGCGGTATTGAACTATTGCGCCAATATCAACCAGTGAGAAAAACAAGCTGTGCGCACCCCCAAAGTTTGTTTTGGTACTTAATGCAATGCCTATGGGCGCAGTAATGCCCATATTATTAATTTTAGCAAACCCGTTTACACCATCTGCAAGATGCCCGGCCTGGAAGCCAACATAAGCCTGCGCTGCAACATTAAAACGTGCTCCCTTTTTAATAGTGGCGCTGCCTGCCGGCAAAGCAATGCTTTCTATCGCCTTTTTAACATCATCTGAGTTTTGTGCCTGTGCTACCGCCGCAGCAAAAGTGCCGTACTTAAGTAATTTTTCTTTAAGCGCCGTGTTGGTATTCGTGTTAGCGCTCTGCCACGCTTCTATCACAGCAGTATCCAGTATCGCTTTAACACTGTCGGAAATACCGGGTATCACTGCTATATCTGCATCCAAAACATTAATTGCCTGCGGGCTTACTTCAAAATTGCTCTGGCCTTTTAAGGAAAATGAAAATTTGTCAGTTGCATTTTTAACCGCGGCTTTAAGGGCATTATTGTTAGCCGTTTTTATGGAATCAATATACTTTACACTTTTTGCAACATTATCAAACGCCTCTTTTGAATTAAACAGGGTATCATAAATAACCGTTGTATTTAATATGGCAGAGGAATAATTTTTGGTCCGCACATCCACGTAAATCTCCCCGGCAGTGCGGGCAACATACATCAGCTTATTGGCTTTTTCAACAATACTGTTCTTCACCGTATCGCTGATTGCGTTTTTAATATAAGGTAAGTTTACTATAGAAAAACAGCCCTCAATAAGGTCAAGTCCTGCATTATAAACTTTGTAGTAATCGTTATAATCCACATCTTTTTTTGCCTTGTTGTTTATAGCTTCTATATATTCATCCACTTCTTTTGCTTTCCCGGCAAAATTTTTTGCAAATACAATGTATTCTTTTACCCGCTGTTCATAGGTATTTACTGAATCCCTGAGCGCCCTCAAAATAGTTGTTAGTTTTATGGCAGAATCTTTTTTACCCGCAAACGTAATTGTGTCGGTTACCTGGTATATTAACCCAAAATAAATATCCCTTTGTACGGGGTCTTTAAAAAAGGCTTCTATCGAATCTGCCGTTACCCAGTAATGGTCGGGCGAATATGATGTAAATGACTTTGAAATCTGTTGTAATACCAATATGGCGCTTTGCAGGTTTTTTTGCGTAGCAGCATCTTCTTCCCGCAGTTTTATCAGGTTTACATCATAGTCCGCTATTACTTTCCCGGGGTGCTCTCCGCCCATGTATGCATCAATAAAATAAAAGGCATTATCTATTACCGTTGCAAAAACAGGGTGGGTGTTAAAGTAGTATTCGTACTTAGGCAGGTTTCTTACATTTTTAAGGTTAACATACATATTGGTAAGGTCTTTTATAAAAGCCTCACGCAAAGTATTAAGATAGGCGCTAAACTGGTAAATATCCTTGTCAATAACCATCAGCACCTTATAGGTTTGGGGAAAAAGGGTTTGCAGGTCTTCATACCGTTTATCTGATATATCTTTTTTAAAATTGTCAAAAAAAGCTATAGTGAGTTCCTGCTTAAACCGTTCCACCAAAAACTTCGCCACACCATCAGCAAAATTGGTAATGTCCACGCCGCCAACTGCAGAAAGAATACTGCTGCCTTTTGAGATTGGAATAGAAGCATTTCTGGATTGATAGGTTAAATATCCCTGTGCAATAGGTAACTTATTAAAAAAGGGGTTGCTCAAAAATTTTAGCCTTACTTTATCTGCAGTCGTGTCTGACCCTGTGGGAATATATGCAACGAGTATTTCGCTTATATTTTTATAATTACCTTCATTAATGGATTCACTCAACAATTGTTTCAATTTAATTGCATCGTAATAAGCAATTTGGCACCTTCCGGCACAAAAAAGGAATGAAAGAATAATTGTAATAAAATATCGCTTCATTATTTTATATTTAGAAATGATTGAACAGGGTTTAAGATTCCATTCCCATATTTAAATGGGTTTTCTTCATCAGGCAAATCGTACTTAAGCCTGCTTATGATATCTTTTGCTGAAAAAGAGTTTCCTGTGCTTTTGAAATAACTTAAAAGATTTGCGAAAACACCCGCTGCTAAGGGGCAGGCATAACTGGTTGCAGGTTCAAGAGTACTTACAGTTTTGGATAAATCATACCCCTTTAATTTACTGCCTGGTACAACAAAAGACAGTTTTTTATTCCAGCTTGACCCATCCCAAATTAATTTATCGTCTCCGGTAGCACCTACAGATAAGCAGCCATCATAATTAGCAGGGAAAGCAAAAAAGTCTTTTGCATCCTCACCTAAATTTCCTATTGCGGCAATAAAGAACTTATTATGTACCTCATGCATCATTTTAATATAGTTTGCTATTTCTATATCATCATTCAAGCTTGGCGCTTCGGTTGTACAGGGCACTGAGAAAGACATAGATATAATATCTGCATTTCTTTCTTCACATGCCCACTTTAGCGCTGCTAAAATAGTCGCTGATGTTTTTCCTGTTCGCTTACTTTCAATTTTACCAATAATAAGATTGCACTGCGGCGCAGCCCCATACAAATTATCTCCTCTTGATGCAATAATGGAGGCGCAGGTGGTTCCATGCCCTATATCATCACCAACTGGCTCTCCGGGCAAAAAGCATTTTATGTCGGCATCCTTATCATTAACCGCCCCGCTTATATCTGTTATAGTAGTATCTATACCCGAATCCAAGACCGCCACTTTAACTTTTTGGCCTGTCAGGCCATATTTATTCCATAATTCCAAAATTTCAATGCCTCCCTTTTCTGACGCAAGTGCCCAACTCATTTTTTTGTCGTCAAAAGGCCATTTTGGCAAAGCTGCCGGTACAGTTTGTTCTTGCGGAAATGATATGTTCAATCCGCCACCACTACCTGTAGATGTTGCATATTGAAATTTGTTGGTGTTGCTAAACATATTTACCCTTATTATTTATGTTTTAAAATACTTTTATTATATTTATCTTCAATGCTGTTTACTTTCCCGTGCCATCCTTTGGTTTTTCTCCCGTGCCCCTTATGTTCACCACTTTGTTAAGTGCACCAAACCAATAGCTGCTGCCCGCCCGTAAGGCAAGTACGGTTATGGCAAGACCTGCCAGTTTTAAAAGCAGCCATAAAAAGCCTATGGCAACGGCGCCAAAAAAATTGTGGGGCAAATTGTCTGCGCGAAACCACTCGTTAGCAAACGCTGCCCAGTCTTTATAGCCAACAGTGTACACCTCATTGCCAAGTTTTGATTTAATAGTATTAAAACTGCCCTGGTATTGTTTTACCAGCTTAATTAAATTAGCGGTATCGTTGCTGTTTAACGCTATAACATGCGGCGCAGCATTATCACTGTCTTTAAAAATAAACTGGGTTGTACCATTGGCTGTATCTGTTTTTAATTGCATATCAGGTACAGCCTTGCTAATATTATCTGCCGCAGCTTTAAGCGCTGCAGGGTTTTGGGTTCCCCTTTGCATTATTTCAATGGTATCGGCATTTAAAAAAATAACCAGTACAAACGATACAAAAATGCCAATCTTTCTAATTTTTCTTTTGTACCAGCCGCTTGCCCTGTCCATGGCGCTGTTGTAAAAACCTTCCAGTTTTATTTGCAGGTCTTGCAGGGTATTGGTGGTATCATCCAAAAAGCCGGCTATTACATTACGCATTTCCGGTGGCAGCGGGTCTGCGGCTTTTTCAAGGTTCGTTTTAATACCGGCCATGGTTAACTGTTGCTGGCCATCGCGCATGCAGTCAAGAACGGCGTTGGCAAAACTTGAAGCCGGCATGTAAGATGGTTTATCTCCTTCATCTTTTATAAGCGATTTGTAATGCGGGCTCTTTTTTATGCAATCCTGGTAAAACTTGCTCCATGCATCGCTTAGCAGCAGGTTATTAAGTGTTTCATCAAGGTCTTTGGAGCGCATTTTTAAAATGGTAGCAATCATTTCGTTTAATATGGTTACCAGCAGGCTTACTATAAAATAGGTAAAAAACAGCAGCACAACCATATCAAGAATAGTTGAATTAAACATACAGGTAGTTTTTTGCCGCCTACTCTTTAATACCCGTTTTCGGCTACCCGGGTTTATTACAAAACGAGTTTAAGGTTGCTTTGGCAACCCCGGATTAATTTCCCAGAAAAGAGTTATATTATTGACACAGAAAAGAAAGCTAAAACAACAGAAGTTTGGCTACAGCTAACAATAATAACAAAATATTTTTATACCTGCAAGATAATGCAGGTCTATTTTTACGGCAATCGTGTTTTAACGGTATTTAGCAGGCGTGTTTGCACAGCCATACTGCCCGGGTTTAAAACCCGCCAATTTTTAAAAGTTAAAAAGGCCTCCTTCCCACTATGCAAAAGAGGCTCCGGAGTTTGGTTATTATCGTCCGCCAAGTTCATTTATCAGTTCGGCAACAAGGGCTGTCCACCCGCTTTGGTGGCTGGCGCCAAGGCCGCTGCCGGTATCGCCGTGAAAATATTCGTAAAACAATAGCAGGTGCTGGTTCTCGGGTTTGCTGTAAAACCAGTTTTGACTGCCATGCAGCCGGCGCTTATTAGCATCATCCTTCGTAAAAAGCGATACTACCCGTTTTGTAACCTCGGTTGCCACCTCGTTCAGTTCAATAAACTTGCCGCTGCCGGTTGGGTATTCAACGGTAAGCGTACCATCGTAAAACTCGCCAAACTTTTTTATACTTTGAATAATAAGGTAGTTAATGGGCATCCATACAGGGCCGCGCCAGTTACTATTACCGCCAAAAAAGTCTGATGTGCTGTCGCCGGGGTCGTATTGTATATAATAATTTACCCCTTTAATATTTACGGAATAAGGGTTTTGCTCGTGGTGCTTGCTTAATGCTCTTATTCCGCCTTCTGACAAAAACTCTGTTTCGCTCAGCATGCGCTGCAGCAGGGCAATAAGCCTTTCTTTTGGTATCAGCGACAGCAGGGTTTGCTCCCCCTCGGCTTTTTCTTCGTTAGGCCAGTACTTGTTATTTTTAACCCGGTAGTTTTCAAACCAGGTTATGCGCTTATTAAAATCCTCCAGCTTGTGCAGCACATCCTGCCCTATAATTGATACTGCAAACAACGATGTAAGGCCTACTATGCTTTGTATGCGCAACTGCATGGGCGTACCGCTGGCGGGTACAAGCATGTCGTAGTAAAATTTATCTTCATCATTCCATAAGCCCAGTTCGTTCAGCGCCTCGGCAACCAGCACAAAGTGTTCAAAAAACTTAGTGGCGGTGTCTTCAAAAGCAGTGTCCTGCATGGCAATTTCAATAGCCATGTCCATAAGGTTCAGGGCATACATTCCCATCCAGCTTGTACCGTCAGCCTGTTCCAGCTTCATTTCGCTGTGCAGTTGTATGCTCCGGTTAAATACCCCGATATTATCAAGGCCCAGGAAACCGCCCTGGAAAATGTTTTTACCGTTAGGGTCTTTGCGGTTTATCCACCATGTAAAATTGATAATGAGTTTTTGAAATATTCTTTTCAAAAATGCAATATCGCCTTTGCCTGTTATACGCTTTTCAATATGGTACACCTGCAGGGCAGCCCAGGCATGTACCGGCGGGTTTACATCGCCAAAGTTCCATTCGTAGGCGGGCAACTGGCCATCTGGTTTCATATACCATTCCCGCATTACAAGTATTAACTGGTGTTTGGCAAAGGTGGGGTCAATAATGGCCATAGGTATGCAATGGAACGCCAGGTCCCATGCGGCATACCAGGGATACTCCCACTTGTCGGGCATCAGTACAATATCCTGGTTTTTTAAATGCAGCCAGTCGTGGTTGCGGCCCCGCAGGCGGTGTTCGCTTTGCCTTGCAATACCATCGTTGCCGCTAATCCACCGCTCAATATCATAGTGGTAATATTGCTTGCTCCAAAGCAGGCCTGCAAACGCCTGCCGCTGTATATTTTTCATATCCCCGGGCAAGTTTTCAGGCAGCACTTCATCATAAAACTCATCTGCTTCCTGCTTACGCTGGGCAAATATCTTATCAAAACCTGCCGAAAAAGGGGCGTCTGTTAATACGTCGCTTAGCCGCAGGTATAAAGTTTTGGTTGCACCTGCGGGTATTTTATACGTATATACCGGCGAAAATTTTGTGCCCTGTTTTTTACTGCGCAGGGCGTCGGTATTTTTGCCGAGTACCACAGCATCGTTAATAGCATCTTTTACAAAAATGCCCGTGGCATTGGGTTTGTCAAACAGCTTTTCGGTGTTGGTTTCATTTTCAGTAAAAAACCTGTCGGGCGTTTTTTGAAAATACAGGTAATATGCCCCCAGCCTTTCGTGGGTGGCTTTAACGGTTACCTCGTTAATTTCCTTAATCAGCGGTTTTTTATCAACACCTTTAAACTGCCAGCGGTTATAA
>DASZUX010000132.1:0-5599 GCA_035547455.1 Chitinophagaceae bacterium | reverse complement strand
AGTTTTTCTAACCTACACTCATGGTATTTCTCAGCCCATAAAGCCTGGCAGTTTTATATTATTTTATAATTTTTATAATCAAAAAGTCGGCGCCCTGCCAGCTTTTCCAATGTATTTTTAAAGCGGTCTTTTATTTTGAGTTTATTATAGGATAAATCATAATCAAACTGCCAGTTTGCACGGCGTATGCGTTGCTGCATTACCGCAGGGTGGGTACCGGTAAATTTTTCCAGGGCATCAATCTGGCTATAATCAAATGCGCCGGTATATGTTCTTGAGGCTTGTACACCCCATTCATCGCCATGCCAGTACCTGCCAAAATTATTATCCTTTGCCTGCATAGCTTCAGGTTCCCGCACCCAACCATAATGGTGTATATATGCCTTAAGGGGTTTTACACGCAGCTTTTTATTGTTGCCTTTCCGAAAACCCTGTGCGTCGCGGTAGGAGTATATATTCTTGTCGCTTTTAATCACCCGTATTTCATTCCGGTACCATTTGGAAGAAGTGCCCACATAATCGTACGACCCATAAAAATGCCGGTAACGGAATAATAGTCCATCCACGGCCGCATCGCTCTTCCATTTTTTCATAGCATCTTTTACCTCAGCATAACCATCTTCATGCATTACCTCATCACCCTGTATATAAACACACCAATCAGCATCCGCTTTTATCGCTTTAAAAGCTTTATCAGTCTCAACTGCCAGCACCCTGCCCCCATGTTTCAGGCTTTCATCCCAAACCGTATCAATAATGGTAATTTTTTTATCAATCGCAGCCACAACATCACGCGTATTATCATCGCTGTTGCCTACGGCAACTACTACGTAATCGCACAAGGGTAAAATTGAACGCAAAGCCTCTTCAATGGGATATTGAAATTTTACAGCATTCTTAATAAATGAAAAACCGGCAACTTTCATGCATCAAAGTAAATAAAAAAGCAGGCAACCGTTATATCAAACTGCCGGTTTTATAATTAATAACATACTTAAACAGCTATTCACTTATTTAACCCTGGTACAGTTTTGAAAAAAATAGTTGCAGGCACTCTTACCGCCATAACAGCAAAAGAAAAGAAAAAGCTTGTTCTTTTTATTTTTTTAAATGCCGCCGTCAACATCACCGACATTTCCGCACTGGCAGGCTTGCTATATGTAGTAAAACTGTACACACAGCCACAAGGGGGCTTGACCAGTAACTGGCTGCCTACGCTGCTAAGGCAAAATACAACGTTGTGGCCGGTAGTAATGGTGGTAATCCTTTTTATTATAAAAAATATAGCGGGTTATTGGGTGTACCGCACACAATGCGGCTTTATAAATAATGTTGCCGACCGTATTGCACAACAAAACCTTACTGGCTATTTATACGGTCCATACGGTACTTATTCCAGTACTGATTCTGCAGTGTATATAAGCAAAATAATTTACCAGCCTGCTGAGTTTGCACAATTTGTATTACAGGGACTTCAGCAGGCTGCGACCGAAAGTATTATGGTACTGCTTTCAGCTACCGCGCTTTTATTGTATAAAACAAGCCTCTTTATTGTGGTTTGCCTTACGCTGCTGCCTGCCGTACTGGCGCTAACATGGCTGACTAAAAAAAAGCTGGCGGCCATAAAGAACAATATCCGGTTCGGGGCGGCGCAGAGCCACCAGTATTTGAATGAGGCCCTGAAGGGCTACGTGGAAAGCAACATTTTTAATAAGAATGACTTTTTTATTAACCGCCATTCTGCGTCACAGTCAAGGCTTGGCAGCTATATTACGCAGTTAAAAATTACGCAGGACCTGCCTGCCCGTTTTTTTGAAGTATTTGCAGTGGCAGGATTATTTATCTTAATTATCTCTGCGCGTTTTATTTCAACAGGCAACGATGGTGTAATATTAATAGGGGCGTTTACGGCAGCCGCGTATAAAATAATACCCGGCATATCAAAAATTATTACCCAGGCAGGCTTTATTAAAAGCTACGCGCATACCATTACTACTGCCGGCAAGCCATGCAACGTTTCTGCAAACAAGAATGCAGCGGCAAATGCAATAAAACATGTTACCTGCGAGAATATTTATTTCGGTTACAACGGGGTGACCATTTTAAGGGGCTTTAGTTGCGCGCTGCATGCCGGCATGTTTGCAGGCATCAGCGGTGTTTCGGGTTGTGGTAAAACAACGCTGCTGCAATTAATAGCGGCATTTTATACGCCTTGCAAAGGCCATGTTTTAATTAACGGCAGGGCTATTAATGATGCCACCAAAAAAAGCTATTGGAAAAACATTGCGTATGTTAAGCAGGAACCTTTTATTGCGCACGAAAGCATATTGAATAATATTATTATGTTCGGGAAGGAATATGACGGCCAACGGTTGCATACGGTACTGGAGGTTACCGGCGTAAACGAGATTGCGGCACTATACCCCAAAGGCATACATACACAAATAATGGAAGCCGGCAGAAACATCAGTGGTGGCCAGCGGCAACGCATAGCAACGGCAAGGGCTTTGTATAAAAACGCTGACCTTATTTTATTAGATGAGCCCTTTAGCGAGCTGGATGAAGCATCTGAATTGAAAATATTGCGTTATTTAAAACACCTCGCAACTGAAGGGAAAATAGTAGTACTTATCTCCCACTCAACCCAAAGCTTTCGCTATTGCGATACGGTAATGCGTCTTTAAATATTATCGCCGGCAAGCAATTGAATAAATTGTTTAGCAGAGTCATTCATGTCAAATGGCAAAACGGGTGAGTACACAGTTGCAGGTTGCTGCAGCAAATCCATTGCTTTTTCAATCATCTCCCCCACAGTTGAAACAATATGCCAGTGCGGAATATGTTGCCGCATAGGGCGGGTAAAACTTATTACATGCGCACCTGCATACAATGCTTCAATACACACATTGCCGAATCCTTCATATTCCGAAGTGTGCAGGAAAACCTTTGCGCGCTGCATATATTGCAGCACGCCGGCATGGGGAATAAGACCGGTAAATTCAACAATATTTTGCAAACCAGCACCTGCTACCTGCTGTTTTAATAAATGTTCTTCAGTACCGCTGCCGCATAAGGTTGCTTTTTGCACTACTCCTGTAGCAGCAAGTACGGAAACAACGTTAATAAAAATATGATAACGCTTTAATGGCACAAGGTTACCCGCCCCCAGTATGTCAATATCACGCACAGGTATAACCGGTGCAAAAAGGGTAGCATCAATGCCATCGGCAATAAGGTGTTGCGGGCGTATGGAATGATTTTTATAAAACGTCTCCATTAAAAAATCCGACATGGCAGCCAGCTCACCGGGGCGCGGGCGTATGCACTTTACAAACTTATTACCGGCGCGCGCATCCTGCCCGCAAATCCAGCACAGGTGGCGTATATTATACAGCTTGCTGAAATAACTGCCTACCAGGCAACACTCATTGCACCAAAAACTGATAATACCTTTTACAGAGCCAGTCTTTTTTATCCGCCTGATTAGGTTGAACGCCTTAACCCATGTAAAGATGTATTGCCTGCCTTTTTTGTTTGCTCCTGCAAGCGGTACCACGTGGTTGCCCATCCATTTATATTCTTTTGTCTGTGCCGGAAATTTAAATGCAATGATAACCACCCGGAGCGATGGAAAGCTGCGGTTGATGCACCTTATAAGGGATTGCTGCGCAGGCAACCATGGCGATTGTTCTGCTGATTCATTCCCGGGAAAGGCAGGCGACAAAATGATGAGTGTTTCTTTTTGTAACTTCATTACGCAGTATTATTGATGCTGCAGCTACAGGTTTAAAAATGCCATTATTTTTTCTGCCATTATTTCCGGCGTGTGCCGGGTAAGGCAATGCACATCGCCATAAGAGCACTTTTCACGCATGCAATCACCACAGGGTAAATCAGCAGAGCTAACTAATAAAGATTTCTCACCCAGCGGGCGTGACCAATCACTCCGCGTTGACCCAAACAGGGCAATTGTGAATATATTATTTACCCACGCCATGTGCATAAGGCCTGAATCTTCTGATAGCATAAACCATGCTTTTTGAATAATAGCAAATACCTGTACGGGTGTTGTTTTACCTGTAAGATTAATAAGTTTTATGTCCTGTTGCTGCTGCATATAAATTGCTTTTGCCGCAATGGCACTGGTGCCTGCCACAACAAACTGCGTAGAAGGAAAATATTGAAGCCACAGCTTTGCAAACAAAACGTAATTAAGTAACGGCCAGTTACGTGTAGTAAATGCGCCGGCGGGGTTAAGTATTACAAGCCTGCTTATGCCATCCCAGCCGTTTGCTTTAAGCAGTTCATTAATACAGGGATTGGTTTTAAAAGCAAAACACGTGCTGGCTGTTACTTCCCCCAACTCAACCGCCTCAATCGTAAGCCGTGTACGCTCACCTGCGGGTAGCGGCGAAAACCTGTCAAACGCACTCCATGCCTCAGGTCTTATTATATTACATACAAGCCTGCTAAGCCGGTTATTCTGCAAATCAATCACTACATGGTAACGGTTCATCAACAGGCGTGGCAATAACAATACTGTATAAAATAATTGTTTTATAAATACCCTGCCTCCCTTAATACAATATACTTTGCTAAACAACTGCAGGCTTTTGGGTATGTAGCCTACTTCCCCCCGCGTTAAAAAATCAATACGCACATCCGCAGGCAGCATGTTGCGCAGTGCCTGCAGGTAAGGCAATGTAATAACCACATCACCCATCGCCTGCAGGCGTATTGCCAGCACCCGCTTAGGTAAGTATGCACGGTTCCATGGCTTTGCTTCAATTGGTGTTATCATTATAATTTACTCAATTCCCACCGGCAATTGAACATCCGGCGCAACTGTTTTAATTTTCTTTATTAATGCGGGTAAATCACCCCATACATATTTACACCTTCCGTTTATATATATCCTGCTGTAATGGTTTATACCGGTGGATGGAGCTATTTGGGGCAGAAGCGCTGCATCAAACAGGGCAATATTCCCTTTATGCAGCACTAATTGTATATTGCCGGGATTAATGGCAAAAAAAGCGTCGTAGCCTTCCACGCCATTCTTTTCCGCCACCACAATATCAGCATCATATCCCTGTCGTACAGTTCCTGCAGTGCGTATACCCCAAACTGCAGCGGCTTTATTTGTTATGGCTGCCAACAGTTCTGCATCGGTAAGCATCCTTGTTTTTCTTGCATCCCGCAAATGATGCCATGCGTTCCATTGAGCCGATAATGCTGAATCTGTTCCAAACAAAATATCAGTAACCTTTTTTAGTTGTTTCATCTGCGCTGTTGCACCCAGTAAAAAATAATTTGAAACCGGGCACCACACCAATGCATCAAAACCTGCAGCCTGTATTGCATCCATTGCCACACCGTGTACGCCAACCAGGCGCCTGCTAAACAGGTTCCAGCGCAGCAATTCGTTTATCTCTTCAAAGCTTTTCCTATCCGTTCCTTCTCCTGTATGAATAACAAATGGCCGGCAGCCTGCAAACGGCCGGTTAAGTTTATACCTCCAACGCTTTTCAAGCTGTACGGAATGAAGCGAATGGCATTGATTGAAAATGGTAACGGGAACATCATTTGTGTATTGTTT
>DASZUX010000131.1:0-2030 GCA_035547455.1 Chitinophagaceae bacterium | reverse complement strand
TTCATTAGACGAAACAGACATAACTATTCTCTCCTTGTTACAAAAGGATGCTCGCATGCAAAATGCAACACTTGCCCGGGAAGTGGGTATGGCCCCATCGGCGGTACTGGAAAGAGTAAGAAAGCTGGAAGAAAAAGGTGTTATTCAATCGTATTGTACAAAAATTAATCCTGCCCAGATAGATTTAAAATTACTGGCTTTTATTTTTATAAAAAGCAGCACAGGCCCAGGCAATGAAAATGTAGGCAGGCAGCTTGCCAAAATGCCTGAAGTGCTTGAATTGCATAATATAGCGGGCGATGATTGCTATATTATAAAGGTGCGTAGTACAGACCCGCAGTCACTGGCGCAGTTTATGCGTGCAAGACTGGGCAAGATTGAAGGTATTATTTCAACCCGCAGCACTATAGTATTAGAGACATTAAAAGAAGATAATTACCTGCCAATACCAAAAGCATAATATGGTTAGCACTTTAACACATAAAGACCCGGCAAAAAGTCTTGTAATAGCAGCCTTTGCGGCTGTATATATTATATGGGGTTCTACGTACGTAGCTATAGCTTTATCTATCAAAAGCATTCCGCCATTTTTAATGGCAGGTCTTCGTTTTTTTACCGCCGGTCTTATTTTATTTATTTATTGTCTTGCCACGGGCGAAAAAATACAACCGCTATTGTCGCTTGCCAAAAGCGCTTTTGCTGGTGTGCTTATGCTGGGCGTGGGCACTACATCGCTCATCTGGAGTGAACAATATTTGCCATCAGGTCTTGCAGCGGTAATAGTAGCCAGCATACCACTGTTTTTTATATTGCTGGATAAAAAACACCTCAAACAAAATTTTGCAGATAAGTTTATTGTTACGGGTCTTATAGTGGGCTTTGCAGGCATTATTTTTTTATTTGACGGTAAAAGCACCCTTGACCTCGGCAACACCTCGCAACTTGCAGGCTTTATTGTTTTGCTTATTGGCAGCCTTGTGTGGGCTGGCGGGTCACTATATGCAAAGTATGCCGATATAAAGGGATCAACTCTTATGAAAGCTGCGATACAAATGTTGGCGGCGGGGCTTGCAGCCTTTATTGCATCACTAATTGCCGGGGAAACAAAGAATTTTGTTTGGGGTGCTGTTACTGCAAGCAGCATTTATGCCATGCTGTACCTCGTTTTTATCGGCTCACTTATAGGGTATATCGCTTATATATGGCTGCTGAGTGTAAGGCCGCCCGCGCTGGTAGGAACGTATGCTTATGTAAACCCGGTTGTTGCCGTATTTCTTGGCTGGTTGTTAGATAATGAAATCATAACGATGCAGCAAATAATAGCACTGCTTGTTATATTGGCGGGTGTATTACTGGTAAATTTCTCAAAATATAAAAAGTAATAAATATAGTCTCTTCAGACATTTAATATTTTAGCCAAAACACATTAATAAAATTTATAATTTAGGCTTTTGTTTCTATAAACCTGCTGTAATGAATACAAAAGCCTGTTATGCTGCTGCCTTTTTTATCTTACCATTTTTTGTTTTTTCACAGGCAACCATTCAAAACCCGTTTGCACGCAAACATACCAGTCTTAACGGTAAATGGCAGGTTATCATTGACCCATTTAATGCAGGCGCGGGCAATTGGAAGCCCATCTGGAAAGATCAACGCCCAAGAGGCAGCAATGATTTTTACGAATATGCCTTTACAAATCTATTAACGCTTGAAGTACCCGGCGACTGGAACCATCAAAAACCCGGGTTGCTGTATTATGAAAGTACGGTGTGGTACAAAAAAATATTTGAGTTAAAAGCTAAAGCGGATAAAAAGTACTTCCTGTATTTTGGTGCTGTTAATTACCAGTGTGATGTATATGTGAACAACGAATATGCCGGCAGTCATGAAGGGGGCTTCACCCCCTTCCAGTTTGAGATTACAGCCAAATTAAAAGATACCAATACGGTTATTGTACGTGTGAATAACCAGCGAAAACCAGATAATATACCGGCTATGAACTATGACTGGTGGAACTATGGTGGTATAAC
>DASZUX010000130.1:0-15957 GCA_035547455.1 Chitinophagaceae bacterium | reverse complement strand
AGTTCATTAAAAGGGAAATTCTTAAAGCTTAATTTTTCGGTGAATGTGTCATGGCTCCTTAGACTTAAAAGATATTCCCCAATGGATGATTTACCCGAACCTTTCCTCCCAATGATATAATATTTCGATTTGTTTATAATTGAAGAGACTTCTTGTAAGTGATAAAAATAATTTTGTGTTGACTCAAGTTTAGCATCAAGTTTCCAATTTCGAGCTATGCTTTCAAGAATTTCTTCAGAATTAACTTTTATAAAATTTCCCTTACCATTGCGACTTGAGTCTATTGTCATTTCAGTAGATTCATCTAAATCCTCTGGTATAATGGGCTTTCCTATAAATGTTACTAAATATGTAGGGCTTCTTTTATTCTCAAGGTTTACTTTGACTTTAAAAAGATCTGGTTGTTCTAGTATGTAATCTAAGAGTCGTGAATGCCCTGTTGATCGGACATCAAAACCAATTTTTTTCAGATTAACACCCAATTCTTCAATTGGAAACCACTCATCAAAATCTTCGATGGAAGATGCTGCCTTCACAAGCAGTTGCCGGTTATCAATAGCCATAGAGTTACTTTTTTAATGTTTAGGTAATTGAAATATAAGAAATTCTTCTGAAAATTCAAAATATTTTCTTCAAATAAAAGCTGCAATCCTGGCATTTTACTGTCGAATAACAAATTATATTCTTAATTAAGATCTCATAAATCAACCATTTTTTCAAATATGACTCCACATGTATATTTTCATTTTCTTCTCCGCTGGCACGTTAATTGTCGCTTTTATTAAAACACCAGGTTATGCCAGATAAAAAAACCATTGCCAAAGCGCGGGAAGACAAGCGTGAAGGCAAAAGCGCCAGCACACAGGCGGGAGAATTTGTAAAAGAAGAAATGCATAAAATACGCCGTGGCGAACATGGCGCACGTAATACCAAACAGGCGATTGCCATTGGCCTTTCTGAAGCAAGGCGTGCAGGTGTGGATATTAAGCCCCAGGCCAAAGGTGAAACAAGTGAAAAAAGCCGTAAAAGCCAGGAGAGCGCCTACACCAAAGGCCAGCATCATGAACCTGTTAACCCTGCACGCAGCAAGGCACGTAAAAAAGCACTGAAAAAAGAAGGCACTTCAGCAGCCAGCCATAAAGCATTAAGCAAACAGGCAAAGAGTGCGGCAACCAAGCGCACCCATGCGCAACGCAGCGCAAGCGCCAAAAAAGCGGCACGAACAAGAGCGGCGCATGGGAAGTAGTTAATTGAGGGTGGTTGGGCGGTTCATGGTTCATAGTTCATGGTAATAAGCGATGCGGGCTTAGCTGGCTGATTACTAAAAATCAACCCCCGCAGGGGCGTGATAAATACACGCCACCCGTATGCATCAAGCCGGTGGATGTAGTTTTCGTTTTCTCACGCCTGCCGTTGCAGTCCCGTCCGTCCTTTCTCACTTTCTTATATCCACGCGGCGCAGTTCCAGCAGGTTAAGGGCATTGGCATGCATGTTAACAATGTTGGTATTTACAAGGTGCAGGGCTTCGTCGTACCAAACAGGCACTACCGGGGCATCATTAATCACCATTTGATCCATCCGGCGATAAAGCACATAACGCACCGAATCATTGGGTTCCTGCAGCGCTTTTTCATACAGGGCGTCAAAAGCCGGGTTACTGTAACGGGTATAGTTGGGCGGGCTTGGATTTTTACTGTAAAACATGGCCATATAATTTTCAGCATCGGGGTAATCGGCTATCCAGCTACCGCGAAAGAATAATGCCTGCTGTTTAGCAGTTTGCTCCAGCAACAGGCTTTTCTGCACCACCTCCACCTGTACGTTAAAGCCCACATCTTCCAGTTGCCTGGCGGCAAAACTGGCTATATCCGCATAAATGGGTATGGTGAGCAATTTAACAGGCGGCATGTCCGCAGTAATACCGGCTTGGCGCAGCAGCAGCCGGGCAGTATCAGGGTTATAGGAGTAGCCCTTTACCAGCAGCGTATTTTGCGACGGAAGTCCCGCCGGCACAATACCGGCCTCGGCAGGTATGCCTATTGAGTTACGTATGTACATCATTAACTGGCGGCGGTTAATGGCATAGTTAACGGCCTGCCGGACGGCCTTAACCTTAAGCGGTGATTGCTTTACAAGCGGGTTAGCTGTGTCAACCAGTATGCCAAAGTACTCAGTATTAAGGTAGGGATGTTTATGCAGCAATATTTTACCCTGCCAGGCCGGGCGCAATTCGCCTCTTTTTGTAAGCACCTCGTCTTTAAAGCTTGGATCAATATCGTTAATAAAACTCAACCGTCCCTGCCTGAATTCCAGGAACTCGGTGGCCTTGTTATCATAAAAGTTTATTTTAATACCATCAAGGTAAGGTAAAGGTTTTCCTTCTTCATCCCGTTCCCAGTAATGCGGGTTGCGGTGCATAATAAGTGCCTGGCCTTCGTCCCATAAAAAAAACTGGAAAGGGCCTGTGCCGCAGGGGTGGCGGCGAAAATCAACCCCATATTTCTCCACCGCCTCATGCGCCACTATGCTGCAGTACTGCATGCTGAGTATGCCGAGAATGGGGTGGAAGGGACGGATGAGCCTGAGTTGAAAAGTGCTGTCGTTAAGGGCGGTAAAGCCGTGCAGGCTGTTTACCCGGTTATTAAAAATCCATGCACCGCTGCTGGCTGTACGTTTGTCAATTATGCGCTGCAGGCTGTACACTACATCCTGTGCCACCATACGGCGGCCCTTACCACCGGGAAAAACATCGTTATCATGAAAATACACATCGGTACGCAGGTGAAAGGTAAACGTAAGGCGGTCGGGGCTTTCGTCCCAACTTTTGGCCAGGCCCGGCACAATATTAAGGTTACTGTCCACCTCCACCAGCGTGTTATACAACTGGTGTACCGCCCACATAATACTCTGGTTCTTGGCAAAAGCGGGGTCAAGCGTGGCAATGCCGGTTGTTTCGTTATAATAAAACACTTTACCGCCATGCCGGTTAATGCGGCTGCACCCGGTAAAAAACAGTACAGTACATACTAATAAATGCAGCCTTACAAACATGTTAAATACACCGATATTCATAAAAATTTGCCGGGCGGTTAAAATTGTGGTTACCGAATATCATACTTTTACCCACATGAAGAAAGTATTTTATTACATGCTTTTGCTGGCAGGCATAAGCAGCACAGCCAACGCCCAGGAAAAACCATTTACCCATACCGATACCTTACGCGGCACCATTACGCCTGAACGTGCATGGTGGGACGTGTTGCGATACGATATTTGGGTAAAGCCTGATTATGACAATAAAAGCATTACAGGCAGCAATACCATTACTTTTAAAACTATAAAAGGCGGCCAAAAAACCATGCAGATTGATTTGCAGCCGCCGCTGGTAATTGACAGCATGGTGATGAACGGCAAAAAGGTTGCCTTTAAAAAAATTGATGTAAACGCATGGTATGCTACCGTGGATGCCGGCGAAAAAAATAAAACTTATGCGCTTACCGTTTATTACCATGGCAACCCGCGTATTGCCGTACGCCCACCCTGGGATGGTGGCTGGCAGTTTATAAGAGATAGCCTGGGCCGCCCGTGGATGACGGTTAGCTGCCAGGGGCTTGGGGCCAGCGTATGGTACCCCTGTAAAGACCATCAAAGCGACGAGCCGGACAATGGTGCATCGCTCTCAATGACGGTTCCGGACACGCTGGTAGCTGTTGCTAACGGCAGGATGGTAAGCAAAACTGATAACCATGACGGCACTGCCACCTGGAAATGGCAGGTGGTAAATCCCATTAATAACTACAACCTTATACCCTACATCGGTAAATATGTGGGCTGGAAAGAGGTGTACAAGGGCGAGAAAGGCGATTTGGATTGCTTTTTCTGGAGTCTTGACTATGATGAAGCAAGGGCGAAGAAACAGTTTCCGCAAGCCTTTAACATGCTAAAGGCCTTTGAATACTGGTTTGGCCCCTACCCGTTTTACGAGGACGGGTATAAGCTGATTGAAGCGCCGCACCTGGGTATGGAGCACCAAACTGCTGTAGCCTACGGCAACCATTTTTTAAATGGATACCTGGGCAGAGATTTATCACGCACCGGCTGGGGCCTTAAATGGGATTTTATTATTGTGCATGAAAGCGGGCACGAATGGTTTGCTAATAATATAACCAGTAAAGACCTTGCCGATATGTGGATTCATGAAGGGATTACCAACTACAGCGAAACATTATTTACTGATTACTGGTATGGTAAAGAGGCCGGTAACGAGTACAACTATGGGGTAAGAAAAAATATTCGTAATGACAAGCCTGTAATAGCCCATTATGGTGTTAATGAAGAAGGCAGCGGTGATATGTACTACAAAGGTGGCAACATGATGCAACTTATACGCCATAGTATTGATGACGACAGTTTATTCAGGCAGATACTGCGCGGGCTGAACAGGGATTTTTACCACCAAACTGTTACTACGCAGCAGGTGGAAAGCTATATAAGCAAACATGCCCATATTGATTTTAGTAAAATATTCGACCAGTACCTGCGCACCACCCAAATACCAGTACTTGAGTACACGATATCTGCTGACAAAAAGAAATTTTCGTACAGGTGGATAAATTGCGTACCGGGCTTTAACCTGCAGCTTGCACTGCATGAGGGCAGTAATAACTACCGGCTAAAAGCAACAGAAAGCCGGAAGAGTACTAATGTGGCCGATGCTTCGGTATTACCCGCATTAATTGACAAAAACTATTATGTAAAGCTTAAAGAAGCTACCCCGGCCAACTAAAATAACAGCCACAGAGGCGTGTATGGGCAATATAAGAAAGCAAACAATAGTATCAAGCATTCTTGTTTATCTTGGTTTTGGCATCGGTGCCATAAACACATGGATATATACCAAACAGGGCGGCGCGTTTACTATTGACCAGTATGCGCTTACCCGCCTGTTTTTTGACATAGGCCAGTTGTTTTTTTGCTTTGCCACGCTTAGCTCCTTAACTGTACTTAACAAGTTTTACCCTTACTACAAAGACAACCTGCCTGATAATAAAAATGACCTGTTTACCCGTACACTGGTTATTGTGATAATTGGCTGCATTGTAACCACGCTTGCCTGTTACGTATTTGAACCGTTGGTGGTGCGCAAGTTTTCTCAACGGTCAAAGCTGTTTGTTGATTATTATCACTGGGTATTATTTTTTGGCGTGGGGCTAACTTTTTTTTCACTGCTTGAAACTTATTGCTGGAGCCTGCAAAAAACTATACTTCCCAGCTTTTTGCGCGAAACAGGTTTGCGGCTGCTTACATCGCTGTTTATTGTGCTTTACTTCTTCAGGCTCGTGTCATTTCAAACTTTTATTTACCTGTTTTCCACCATGTTTCTTATCATGGCGCTAATACTGTTTGTGTACCTGTTAAAAACAAAACAGTTGCATATAGTTTTAACAGTAAGCAGGGTAACAAAAAAGTTTCGTAAAAAAATGCTGTTGATGCAGTGGCTTACATTTGGCGGCATTACGGTAATTTTTATTGGCCAGACTATTGACGGCATTCTTATCGCCAGCCTTGTGGGGCTTAAGGAAACCGGCATATATACCCTTGGGCAATATGCAGCTAACCTGGTGCAGGTGCCGCAGCGCAGCATACAGGCCGTGTCAACCGGGGTAATAGCCAGGGCATGGAAGGATAAGGATTATAAGGAAATAAACCGTGTTTACGGCCGCAGCAGCATCAACATGCTTTTACTCGGCCTTTTTATATTCGGTAATGTATGGCTTAACCTTTTAGACGGTATGCAGGTGCTGCATATTCAGGGCGCCTACACGGCAGCGCTGCAGGTAATACTGGTTATTGGCGCTACGCGAATTATTGATGCAGGCACCGGTGTTAACCAAACCATCATCATCACCAGCAACCGCTGGACATTTGAGTTTTACAGCGGCATCATTATCCTTGCTTTGCGTGTACCACTGGCATACCTGCTGGTAAAGCAATACAGCATGATTGGCTCTGCTTACGCAGAACTCATCATGCTCAGCATTTTTAATTTTGTGCGGTTTGAGTTTTTACGCAGGGAGTATGGCATGCAGCCTTACAGCATGAAGACTATTTACACATTACTGCTGGGTTTTGGCAGTTATTTTGTTACATACTTGTTGTTAAATAACCTGCACGGCTGGGCGGGTGTTATAAGCAGGGTTTGCCTGTTTTCAGCATTAATGGTGGCCGGCACCTTTTTATTGCGTCTTACGCCGGATGCAATGCAGTTGTTTGACAATGTAAAAAAGCGTTTGGGCCGGGCATAGACTGTATGATAACGCTAAGGATAATGCCAAAGTGCAAATGCCAGTATCCTGTCAATTTGCCGTAGAACGCACGTTTGCACAATTTTTGTAACAAATAGTTGGGCAATAGCCATTTTATCGTACCTTTGCCCACTTTTATAAACCTCATGCCGTAACATGACGTTGATTACCAGCCGCCTTTGGCGGGGAGGGGCAACCTGTTATGTGGCCGGTAAAATTAGAAGAGCTCATGAAATTATCTCAGTTTCGCTTCGATCTGCCCCTTAATCTTATTGCACAGCACCCTACAAAACGCCGCGAAGACAGCCGGATGATGGTAGTACACCGCAAAACCGGTACTATTGAAAACAAGCACTTTAAGGATATTCTTGACTACTTTGATGATAAGGATGTTTTTGTAGTAAACAATACCAAGGTGTTTCCTGCACGCATGTATGGCCGCAAGGAAAAAACAGGCGCCAAGATTGAGGTGTTCCTCTTACGCGAGCTGAACAAACCCAACCGCCTGTGGGATGTAATTGTTGACCCCGCCCGTAAAATACGTGTAGGCAATAAATTGTATTTTGGAGAAAATGATGAACTGGTGGCAGAAGTAATTGACAATACTACCAGCCGCGGCAGAACAATACGGTTTTTGTGGGATGAGGATGAGGCCGGCTTTAAAAAAATGCTGGAGTTTTTGGGCGAAACACCGCTGCCAAAATATATTAAACGCAAACCTGACGAAGAAGACCGTGAGCGCTACCAAACTGTATATGCCCGCCACGAAGGCGCAGTAGCGGCTCCCACAGCCGGCCTGCACTTTAGCAAGGAATTAATAAAACGTTGCGAAATAAAAGGCATTCGCTTTGCAGAAATCACCCTGCATACGGGTCTTGGCACTTTTCGCCCTATTGAGGTGGAAGACCTTAGCAAGCATAAAATGGATGCAGAATATTACAAGATTGACGATGAGGCCTGCAAAATTGTAAACAAAGCCAAGGAAACCGGTCACCGTATATGTTCTATCGGCACTACTACTATGCGTGCCATGGAAACAAGCTTTACTGCGCAAAAGCTGCTGAAGCCGAGCGAGGGCTGGACAAACCATTTTATTCATCCACCGTACCAGTTTAGCGTGGCAGACAGCCTGGTTACCAATTTCCACTTGCCCAAAACAAGCCTGCTGATAATGACATGCGCCTTTGCCGGTTACGACCTTGCAATGGAAGCATATAAGAAAGCTATAAAAGATAAATACCGTTTCTTTACTTATGGCGATGCAATGCTGGTATTGTAAGCCAGGAGCAGTTAACAAAATAAATTACATACAAGGGCCTGCCGTTTGGCGGGCTTTTTTGTGTGCAGTCTTCCAAATATAACAGCCTGATGCCTGTTTATGGCCAGTAATCAAACGGCAGCATATTGCATACCTTTTCGCTCCACGCCCAATATCCTGAAGTAAGCATATCCTGCGGCATATAAAACGCCCCATTATAAGCAACAAACACAGGCCGGTTATTAATAAGCGTGGTCAGCGATGTAATAAACCCTGAAGGCGAATCCGGTGTCATTTGCTTGCTCGTATATTCATAAGGTTCTTTCTTTTTCTTGTACACAATCTGCAGGTAGTCTTTAAAATAAAGCGCAGCAGTAACACTGTCCTGTCCGTAAGCAACACTGTCGCCGGGCAGCAGCGTGTTATATAATATTGTAGTTACAGAAGGCTGCCTCAGTATTTTTTGATAATAGTCAAGGCTATCCTTCGGCAGCCGGCTTTCAAAGTCAATATTTTGGTCGGCCCCTGACAGGTATTTATACAGGGCCTGCACACGTTGTTTTTCAATATTTGGCTTTTTTTCAACACGGCGCATCTCAAAACCGTTTTCAGACAGCAAGTTCCTGTACAGGCAACGCATAAAATGCATCTCGGAGCCATAATATGCATCCAGCCTTTTTTCCCGCCAGCGCTTCTGTTTACGGTTATTGCCGCTCATAGGCTCAAAAAGCGGGAAACCCTCGTACCCCAGGGTATTTTTGTCAAAATCGTGGTAAAAGTTCTCCAGCTTATAATGTATGGTATAACCAAGCGCTTTGTTTTCAATCACCAGCGGCTCATCTGCAAAGGCTTCCAGGTAATTCTTCCGTTTTGAATAGCGAAATTTAAGTATGCCATAGTTTTTTATGCTGCAGCTTGCAGCGTTAAACGAAGCGCCTATAAAATCATCCGTAAACGTTTTACCCCATTTTGTCCAGCCGTCCTTATCATACGTACCCACCACTACCGATGCCAGTTCGTTGGCTTTAGGTTTTAATTGTATAGTAAGAGGTTGGCCCGCCTGTTGTGCATTTATGGTTACCACGTAGGTCTCATACCCAAGGCTGGAAATAACGAGGTCGAATTTACCGGTTGGAACATTATGCAGCACAAACTCACCTTTCGCGTTGGCGGCTGTTCCTATTGACGTATTGCTTAAAAACACGCTGGCACCCGCCACAGCGTTGCCGTTTTCTTTATCAGTTACTTTGCCCTGCAGTACAAAGGTTTGTGCTGCCGCTGCTAAACTGCAACCCAGTGCAATAACAATAATTGTAATGCTCCTTAACATTCGCCAATATTATAACTATAAATTTAGTTATAAAAATATTGTCGGTAATTACTGCAAATCAGTGGATATATTATTGTAATAGGGCAATTATAAAACACTACCCGCAGGTTTTAGTTTTAGCTGCCGGTTAAGGGCCCGGCCCTTTTATAGATGCTTCCCGCAGTTTCGCCTTTCGTATTCTGGCATCTGCAGCATTGCAGTACTGCACCACTTTGCTGCGTGCAACCCTGGCTTTACGGGCGCACACCCCGAAGCGCCGTTTACATAAAGCAAAGCAATCACCGGTTGGTATTGAGGGTATCCAAATTGCCGCTTTCTTTTTACTGCCCTGTGCTGTTAATAAAATCAATTTGCTGCCGGCTAAACGCAAGCTGTGTCATTAACTGCTTTTTGCGGGGAAGCGTAACCACCATCATCAAAAGCATAGCCCCGGTTACAGCAAGCAAAGTTTTATGCCCGGTAAGCAGGCAGCATAGCGTAGCAAACAGCGATGGGGCATCCATAAGGGCATAACGGGCAATAATATACATTTTATACATCCCGAGTTTTTCATCCAGCGTTGGTTTTTGCTTTGCTTTTGCAATACCTCTTTTTATTACAAGCCATCCAACTGCCAACCCGGCCGCAGCAAACACAGGGGCTATAATATTGAGTATAAAAATTTGCTGCGGGGATGCAACTGCATTATGCCTGTTGGAGGTTATAGATAATACGACTGAAAAAAATATACCCGAGGCAATCATAAATGACACACATACCAGTATTAACGACTGAAAATATTGTTCAAACGATTTTACCGTCATGGTTGCCGTTACAGGTTTTTTATACGCACGTTTTTAAAACTCACCACATCGCCATGCCCCAAAAAGCCTATATGCCCGGTAGTACGTTTTAACCCCGGGTGGTCCCGGTGGTCAGCAGTGCCGTTTTTGCTGGCTTCATCAATATTTCCGTCTAAAATTACTTCACCGTTAAGGGTAACTTTTATATGCGGGCCGTCTGCCACTATTTCTTCCTCGTTCCACTGCCCGGTAGGTTTTAAAAAGCCGCGCTTTGCAGGTATTACACCATATACACTGCCGTGGTACTGGTACACATGCAGGTCTTTGTACTTCGGGTCTTCATTATCCAGCACCTGTATTTCCATGCCTGCATAAGCAGCATCGCCCTGTAACGGTGCGCGTATGCCTATGCCGTTATTGGCTCCGGGTGTTAACTTAAACTGGAAACGGAGTACAAAATTGCTGTACTCGTCTTTAGTGTACATATTACCGGGGTTGCCTTTGGTAGTATCTACCAGTATGGAGCCATCGGTGTCAATACGGTAACCTGATTTATCGCCCGTCCACTGGTCAAGGTTGCTGCCGTCAAACAGGGGTGTAAAGCCGTCCTTTCTCTCCTGCACGCTTAATGCAACGGGGTCGGCGGGGGTTAATTCTTTTATATACAGGCCGCGGTAAAATATTTCGTTACCATGTGCCTGCAGCTCAATTTGTTCTTTGGGAAAGATGGGTATGCTCCTGTTCCAATAGTTCTCTAATGTAACATTATCGGTAACTAAAACACCATTCAGGTACACCGTTACTTTATCATCGCGCATAATGATGTGAAAGCTGTTCCACTCCCCTATGGCGTTGTCAGCCAGTACCAGGGGTTTGCTCTGGTATTTCTGGTTGTTGTATAACCCGCCTGAGCCTACTTCTGCCCCAACAGACCTGCGTGAAGTATCCCAAATCTGCACCTGCGGGCTGCCACGCAGGTAAATGCCGGCATCGCCTTCGGGTTTAATTTTCCAGTCAACATACATGTCAAAGTCAGCATATTTCTTTACTGTACAAAGGTTCTCGCCATGCCCTGTAAAAATCAGCATGCCGTCTTCCACCCTCCAGCCTTCACGCATTACTTTATCTGCCTCTGCCTGTTTGGCGGCCAGTGTATCTGCGGGCATTTTGGCGCGGGCCACGGGGTTTTCTACCAGCCCCTTCCATCCTGCAAGGTCTTTACCGTTAAACATGCTTACAAAGCCTTCGCCCGCAGGCATATTGTCTAAATACTTTTGTATTGCCTGTCTTTCGTAATCTGCGTCATTATCATTTAACAGTGAAGATGCTTTTGTAAGAAGCCCGCGTACAATATCTCCGTTAAACTCCCTGTGCGATAGGGCAATGTGCATTACAGCCTGTGCAGCCTGCGGCTTTGCCATTCCGTTATCAAGAAAATTACCGGCGTATATTAATGCGGGTAAGGTATTACACCCGCCAACCTGCTGCATAATATCTTCCTGCTGTGCGTTTGTATTGGCAAATGGCATTGCCTCCTTAAGCATCAGCAGTTTTTCATCCGCGGTAAAATCAGCATTCTTAATAACATTTATATACGCGTTCAGTGCACGGGTTTGGGTTTCCTGTGCATTTTCTTTTACAACGGCAAGCAATATCCGTGCTGCATTTGCCTCTTTGCTTGTGGCAAGTGCATCTATAGCCGCGTCGCAATTGGCTTTTTTACATGAAGATGCTATGATGGCCAGCGCGGTTTTACCGCCAGCCGCTGCCAGTGGCTTAAGGTAAAGATATTTCCTGTCACCGCCTGCTTTATCCATTGCCCGTATAATCATACCGGTGCGTGCTGCAGTATCTGTAATGCCGGATGATGCGGCAATAACAGCGTCCTGCACAAATGGCGCGTAACGCTGCTGTCCTTTATCAAGTAAATCAAAAAGCGCAGGTAAATCTTCCTGCCCGGCAATAGCAGGCAAAGCATTACCTGCCGCTTTACCTGTAACCAAATCATCACCCTGTAACTGCGCCACAACAAGGTTTATTGCTTTATCATACCGGCGGGCGGCTATTACATCAAGCAACGCTGCCTTTGCGCCTGAAGGCATGCCGGGAAACGCCTTAGCCACGGCAGCCATTACGCCATCGCCCCTCATTACCAGTATTGCATTTTTTACTGCTGCTATTTCGTCTGCATCGCCTGTCTTCATAACATTCAGCAATGCGGGCAAAGCCTTTTCGTTACCCGCTTTACCTGCTGCGGCAATAGCTGCCAGCCTTACATTTTTATCAGCGTTATTAAGCAACGCAGTAAAAGCAGGCAGGGTTGCAGCATCTTTTGAGGCTGCCACAAAATCAATCACCTGCACTTTGGCTGCCGGTGTTAACGATGGCAGTAATGCAAGCCATTGTTTATTGCCGGCCGGTGTTTGAAACTTTTTTGCATACCACAATGCTGCCTGCCGGTATTGCGCATTATCATCGTGCATTGCCTTTTGCAGCAAGGGCATGCTGCTGCTGCCCTGTTTTTTTACTGCTGCGTACAGTTGGGCGGTTTTATCCTGTACCTGCCCGGCAGCGTTTACCGGCTTGTACATAATTACTTTGGTGTCTTTGTCGTCGCCCTGTAATGCTGCTTTGGCGGCAGGGGTGCCTATTTGCAGCAGTGCGCGTGCCGCAGCGCCTGAAAGGTCTGCATCGGCAAGGTAATTTTTTAACACCGGCACTGCATCATCAGTACCCATTTGCTGCAGTTGCTTTATTATAAACTGTTTATTAACGCTGCCCTGCACCTTGCTTAGCGCTGTACAAAATGCCTGTACCGCTACTGTGCGCTGCGCCTCCTTACCGGGCTGTGTAACATAATATGCATAGCTGCCAATGGCATACTCAAGCGCAGTATTATCACCACCGTTTTTAAGCATGGTAACCATTTGCACTATACCCTGCCCGCCAAGGGCTGTAATGGCCTGCATACCGGCAGTTAACTGCGCATCCGTTTGTGCTGGCATTGAATTTAATATAGTGCTGATGGCAGCATTGTTACTGCTTTGCGCAAAAACTGCAAGCTGTGTACCCAGCATAAAAACAACCGCGTAAAATATTTTTCTCATTGCTGTAAGTTGAAGAAATTATTTTCTTTAATGTAATCTTTAATTCTTGTTTTAATTTTTGGCCTGTTATTGTAACATTGCGCCCCTGCATTATTTAAACACACGGGCTGCCATACTCGCCCGGCGTAGTGCCCATTGCTGTTTAATTTTACGCTTTAAGCACTGCCGGCAAAAAGCACATTAAGCACTAAACCGGCATAAAGCCAACCCTTCTCCCTTCTCACGTTTGCCGTCTCTCTTCTCACGCTTTTTTTCCCTTCTCACGTTTCCCGTCTCTCTTCTCACGCTTCTTTTTCCCTTCTCACTTCTCCCCTCCTCATATCCCCCACGGCGAGCGCATTGGCTGGTCAAGCAGGCGGTTAGCGCCTTCATCATCAATAAACACCTGTTTTACGGGGTCGTATTTTAATGAACGGCCCAGCTCAAGCGCTACCTTGCCCATGTTTATTATGCTGCAACTGCGGTAACCGTTGCTTTCGTTCAACGCAAATTTTTTACGCTTTTTTACGGCCTCTACAAAATCTGTAACCTGTGGCTCCGGGTCGGGAAAAGCAGCCAGCTTTTTCTCCAAATCCGGTATATCGCTTCTAAAGCCGGGGTACAGCTTTCCTTTGGGGCCTTCAATATAAGGCACGCCCACATCGCGGCCTTCGCCGTCCAATATTATTTTACAGCCGTCGGCATAGGTAAATTCAATTCTGCGCCAGGTGCCCACCGCATCGGGGTGCTGCTGCGGTGCGTCAATTTCTACCATTACGGGGCTGGTATCATCTTTATCTAAAAAATACTGTATAGGGTCAATATAATGCTGCCCCATATCGCCAAGGCCTCCGCCGTCATAATCCCAGTACCCCCTAAAGGTTTGGTGCACCCTGTGCGGGTTGTACGGCTTAAATGGCGCCGGGCCCAGCCACATGTTATAATCCAGTTCAGGCGGTACGGGCATTACCTCAAGATTGGTTTTGCCCACCCAGTAAAACTTCCAGTCAAACCCGGTATGCCTGCTTACGGTAACCTTTAAAGGCCAGCCAAGCAAGCCGCTCTGCACCAGTTTTTTTATGGGCTTAACGGTGGTGTTCATACCATAAAAATTATCTTCAAACCTAAACCATGTATTCAGTCTGAAAATTCTGCCGTGCTGCTGCACCGCTTCAACAAGGCGTTTGCCTTCGCCTATTGTTCTTGTCATCGGTTTTTCGCACCATATATCCTTGCCTGCCCGTGCTGCATCAGCGGCTATAATACCGTGCCAGTGCGGCGGTGTGGCAATATGCACAATATCAACTTCGGGCAGTTCCAGCACCTCCCGGTAGTTGCTGTAAGTTTTTACGCCATTGCCAATTATGGCTGCTACCTGGTTAAGGTGGTTACGGTCAACATCGCAAATAGCAGCAACCCGCGTGCCTGCATAGCCAATATGGTTGCGGCCCATGCCGCCAACGCCAATAATAGCCTTGCTTAGCTGGTCGCTGGGTGCCACATACCCCCTGCCTAATACATGCCTGGGAATGATACTGAATACCGCCGCCGCACCTGCGGCATTTTTAATAAAAGAACGCCTTGAAGATAATTTGCCCATGCAGAAAGTTTTAAAAGGTTAATACCCGTTGAGGGCAATGAAAATAAGCAGGATTACTGAAACAGCCAATAGTTTGTTTGTTGATTATTGGGGTGAGGATTGGTGCATAGTTGATGGCCCATGGTACATTGTTGATGGTAAGAACGATGCGGGTTGGTTATTGTAACCATAATGCCGGTGGGGCAAGCCCCGGCAGGGGCACAATCTTCATCGTTCTTACCATACACCATCAGCCATGAAACCTTCCTCCAAACCACTAACCACAAACTACCTTGAACCCCACCCAACTACATATTCATCAAAAAAATATCTTAAAAAATATCCCAAAAAAGTGAGACACCCCACCCCTTTTTATATATAGATGTATCAGCACATAAAAAGCTGAACTATATGGAACAAAAATATTTAACAGCCAAAGAAGCAGCCCGCATGCTGCGCGTTACCGAACGGGCTTTACAAAAATGGAGAAAGAAAAAACTGCTTGTACCTAAAACCATTGGCGGCAAGCTGCTGTACACTATTGAAGACATTGAAAAAGCATTGCATAACGCTGAATAACCCCACACTTATGGAAAATATAAACACCGGTAACATTTTAGAAAGCCTGTGTAACGATGCAGCAGGCAACAGCACAGGTTTTGACGACTATAAAACAACCTTTACAGCTACTGAGCTGCTAACGCTTAAGCTAACAGCCATACCCTGCCTGTTTGGCAATATTATACCCAGCAGCGGTATTTGGACGATGGTAGGCAGCAGCGATACCGGCAAAAGCATGCTGCTGCGCCAGCTTGCCATTGCTACCGCTAAGGGGCAGCCGTTTTTAAACTGGCCTAATTACGCACAGCACAAAAAAGTAATTTTTATTTCAACGGAAGATGATGCAACCTCCACATCGTACCTGTTAGGCAGGCAAACGCAAGACACCGGCGGTATGGATAACATACGTTTCTTTTTTGAAACAACAGATATACCTGAATACCTGGTGGCACAGCTAAACGCACAGCCCGCAGACCTTGTAATTATTGATGCCTGGAGCGATGTGTTTGGTAAAGACCTTAAAGACAGTGCGCTTATACGCAAAACGCTTAATGTGTACAAGGCAATTGCCGCAAAATACCTGTGCAGCATAGGCTTTTTACACCATACAGGCAAACGCACCGAAAGGCTGGAGCCCAGTAAAAACAATATACTAAGCGGGCAGGGTTTTGAGGCTGCCATGCGGCTTGTTATTGAGCTTAGGGCCGATGCCGTAACTAACAGCCTGCGCCACCTGTGCGTGGTTAAAGGCAATTACCTGGGCGATGAATTTAAACGCAGCAGCTATGTACTGCATTTTAATGCCGATAACTTTTTGTTTAGCGACACGGGGGAACGCACACCCTTTGAACAGTTGGGCGCCAGCGCAGCACCGGCTGCAGGTGAGCAGAAAAAGAAAAGCATACGTTTTGAAGACATGGAAGACGGCATGCACCGGCAGTTACTAACAAAAGCTTTTGAAAATGATGCTGCCGTAGGTTATGCCGGCCTGGTTAATGCGCTGGCCAAAGTATATAACAATTCAACAGGCGAAAGTTACGGCAGGGATAAAGCAA
>DASZUX010000129.1:0-11460 GCA_035547455.1 Chitinophagaceae bacterium | reverse complement strand
CTGCTCCCAGGGGCAGCGGTGCACAAAGTCCAAGTTATCGTAAGCATAGGCTACTTCGCCCGTGTGAAAAGCGCCGTATTTCACATATTCTCCTGTGGCAGGCAGCCTGCGGGTAAAATGATACAGGAATACTTTGTGTTTGCTCTTCTCCGCCTGTATATTGGCCCAGGTATAGTTTTGCACCCCAAATATTTGATCCCTTGAAAGATGCCCCTGGGAGGCTGCGGCTTCTTCATCATTAGCTGCAGGATAATATTGCAGTAAGGTGGCTGCATCGGCGCCGTATTGTTTCTGCGCCTGTTGTTTAAATTGTTCCGCTGTTTGGGGTTTGCCAAAAATTACCCCGTCATCTTCATTCCAGCCCGTCAGCAGGTCAACATCATTTTGTTTGCCTGCCGCGAAAATTTCTGCAATAGACTGCGGCAGCACATACCCGTCCACGATAGGGGAGCGAAACCCGCTTTGTTTTTTCATAAGGTCGGTGGCTGAAAGGCTTCGCAGGTCTTGTAACGATCCCATTTTTGCGCCATCTTCCTCTGCCTGTTTAAGCGTTGTTGTGCCGCGTATGGGGCTTGTAATAAAACTGGCGCCGCTTTCGGCAATGGCGCGTTTAAACAGGCCCCGGCAAAGCGGTGACGCCACCAGGCAGTTAACACTCATAGAGCCTGCTGATTGCCCCGCAATAGTTACATTACCAGGGTCGCCGCCAAAGGCGGCAATATTCTTTTTTACCCATTCAAGCCCGGCAATTTGGTCAAGAAGGCCGTAATTGCCCGATGCGTTATCAGGAGACTCCTTTGTTAATTCAGGATGCGAAAAAAAGCCGAAAATACCAACACGGTAATTGACGCTTACAAACACGATGCCTTTTTTGGCCATAGCTTCACCATCGTAAATGGGTACGCCGGTGCCGCCGCTGGCAAAGCCACCGCCATAAATCCACACCAGTACGGGCCGTTTTTCTTTAGCTGAAGTGGCGCCTGTCCAAACATTAAGGTACAGGCAATCTTCGCTGATGGGCTCTTTAGGTATCAGGTATTCTTCGCTCCATGGGCCAAAAGGGGATGGGCTGCCCTGCATGG
Organism: Chitinophagaceae bacterium; assembly: GCA_035547455.1. Taxonomy (GTDB): domain Bacteria; phylum Bacteroidota; class Bacteroidia; order Chitinophagales; family Chitinophagaceae; genus JABDFW01. The sequence continues at coordinate 10,378 of DASZUX010000129.1, read as the reverse complement.
GGCTTGGTCCGAATGCATCGCATTTTTTAACACCCTGCCAGGGCGTTACTGGTTGGGGTTTCTTCCAGCGCAGGTTGCCAACGGGCGGCGCAGCAAACGGTATGCCTTTAAAAATATGCACATCGCCCGCTGTATTGGCTGTGCCGGATATAAGGCCGCCTTCTACTCTTACGGAATTAAAAGCCTCGTTTTTAAAAGGGCGTAATGCAGCAAGGGTGATTACCGCTGCTAACACCGCAAGTATTAATCCGTATGGCGCAATCTTTTTTTGTCTCATGGTGGGTTATTTGGCAAATATTGGTGAATGAATGATTAAGATTATTATTTGAGTTCTTTTATGGCAATATTCCTGAAACGGTGTTTTGCACCCGGCCGCCACGAGAGGAGCGCCATGCCAACGCCTGCAGCATCTGAGTATAATGCCGTCCAGTGGCATTGTAATGCAATATGGCCGCTGGTTTCGCCCGCAATCAAATCATTTTTGGGCTCCTGCACATCGTATATCTCAGTACCATTTACCCACAACGTTACATGCGGGGTATCGCCTGTTATCCTTACGCGAAAGCTGTTCCAGTCATTGGGCTTCCACACTTTCTTTATAGCGCTGAAATCAGGGCTTTTGCTCACATTAATACGTTCGCCCAGCAATGCGCCGGTGCCGCCGGGTTCCGACAGCTCAATTTGGTAAGCCACCCCGCTTTCCGATGATCGCATGAAAATACCCCCGTTGGAAAAAGAGTCAATTTTTGCCTCTGCGTACAACTCAAAGTTTTTGTATTTCTTATCAGTCATTAAAAGGCCGCCTTGCCCGTAAGGGTTTTCAGTACCTACCAGTATTCCATCCTGCACGGTAAACAATGGCGTAGTACCCTGGTGCGTACTGCGGCTTACATGCCAGCCCGATAAATCTTTACCGTTAAACAGCGGTGTAAACCCTTTGGGGGCGCCTTCCTGGGCAAAGCAGGCAGGGCCTGTTAAAATAAATGCTGCTGCAATTAACCAACGCATAGCTGCTATATTAAAAAGTTACTGTAATACTCAAACGTTCAATGCTCAGTGCTTTTAATGCGGTACATGTAAAAGGTTGTTACTTCATTTCCATCAGCACCCTGAAACCTACATTCCAGCCATCGGCTGGGCCACCTGCATGCGTCATGTAAGTGGCATTTTTTACATCGCCTGTAAATGATGAGCCTTTCAGCACATGCACTTTTCCTTTTTCAGGCGGGGTGGGGTCTGCAAAAATTTTCTCATTATAAAAATCCTGTACCCACTCCCATACATTACCCAGCATATCGTACAGGCCCCAGTCATTTGGCTTTTTTTCGCCTGCGGCATGTGTATGCCTTTCTGCAATAACAGCCGAGGCGAATATTTTACCCCAGCTAATATCATCGGCAGCGCCGGCACGTGCAGCATATTCCCATTCAAACTCGGTAGGCAGGCGGTACACTGCCTTCCCTTTTTCAAGTGCGTTCAGCTTTTTTATAAATGCCTGCGCATCCTCCCATGTAATGTTTTCTGCAGGGTGGTTACCTGCATCGTCTGTAACCTTGTTGCCCTGGAAGTAGGAGGGATTGTTGCCCATCACTTTTTTCCATTGCGCCTGTGTTACTTCAAACTGGCCAAGGTAAAACGGTTGGCGTATGGCAACATAAAAGCCGGGCATAAAAGCCTCCTTTGCCATTTGCTGCGCTTTTTTGTAAACAGAGTCTGCCAGCCCGGGGCCACCGCCAAGGCCGCCGCCGGGAGGCGGTACGGTAGGCTGAAACCTGCCCACAATCATGCTTCCCGGCCTTATAAGCACAAACTTCATTCCTATGCTGTTGGTATAAGTTGTGTCCTGCGCCGGCAGTGTGCAGGGCAGGGCAACTAATAAAATACATAAGGCAAACAAATAGCGCATGGGTGTATTTTTAGCTTGATGAAAATGCGTGCTGTTATTTTCCCGGTTTGTACTCATTAATGGTAACCTGCGGTACCAGCACTTTATTTACTTTCTCTATAATCACGTCCTTACCAACATTAAAAGTGGCTGTTTGCTTTATATCTTCTGATGAGGCTCCCACTTCCACCGTGTATTTTCCTGCTTCGGTTATCCATGCACCGGCATTTGTATCAAACGAGGCAATATCTGCTGCTGTTAGGGTAAAAGTTATTTTTTCTGATTCACCCGAACGCAGCAGGCGGGTTTTTGCAAAGCTCCTTAATTCAGCGTCGGGCTTATCCATCTTTTTGCCGGGGGCGCCTACATATAACTGCACAACCTCCTTGCCGGGTATAATGCCGGTATTGGTTACTGCAATTGTGGCTGTAACTATCAGCTTGCCGTCAACAGTGTTGGTATTTACAGTAAGCGGGCCATAGCTAAAGGTGGTGTAAGACAAGCCGTAGCCAAACGGGTAAGCAGGTTTTACATGAAACGTGGTATAGTACCGGTAGCCTACATAAATACCTTCCTCGTACGTTACTTCGGATGGTTTGCCGCGCATGGGAGATGGCGCGCCTGCACCGGGTTCCCGGGGCAACTCCCTGCCGGGAAAATTCTTGGCGCTGGGTACGTCTCCGTATTTTGCCGGGAAGGTGGTGGCCAGCCTGCCGCTGGGGTTTACTTTGGCACTGATAATATCTGTAATGGCATTGCCCGCTTCAAGGCCAGGTTGCCATGCCAGCAAAATGGCATCCGCATCATCGGCCCAGCTTTCTGTCTCAATTACGCCGCCTATGTTAAGCACTACCACAACTTTTTTGTTTACTGCATGAAAAGCGCCTGCAATATGCTGTATCAATGCTTTTTCAGTATCGGATAAATTAAAGTCGTTTTCCAGTTTGCGGTCCGCACCTTCGCCGGCATTTCTGCCAATGGTAATTATCGCTGCATCATTATTATTCGCATTTTCAGCAAGCGTTGCATCTGTCATTATCATCTCGGGTACAGGGGGCGGTACACCAAAGGAAAACCCTCTGGGTTTTGGCCTTTTTGCTTTGGCATCAGCAACATATTTTTCATAACGCTGCTGCATAGGTACATCAAGCATATAACCTGCATTGGCAAGCCCCTGGGCAAGGTTAACCGTATAAGGTTTATTAACATCGCCGCTGCCTGTGCCACCGGCAATAATATCATACGAGGTATTGCCATAAAGCGCAATTTTTTTGCCGGGCTTTATGGGTAACGATTTGTCATCATTTTTCAACAGCACCATGCCATCTGCTGCAGCCATACGCGATACCAGTGCGTGCTCTTTAAGGTCCGGCTTATTGGAGTAATTATATTTTTTAAACTCCGGGGTTTTAAGAATGATAGTTAAAATGTGTTCAACATTCTCGTCTAACTTTTTTACGTCCAGCTTCCCGTTGTTAACAGCATCAATAATTTTTTTTGTTTGTTCGGCAGTGCCCGGCATTAATAAATCGTTGCCTGCATTCTGCTGTGCAACAGGGTCTGTACCGCCAAACCAATCTGTCATTACCAGCCCTTTAAAGCCCCACTCTTTTCTAAGTATCGTTGTTACCAGCTCAGGGTTTTCAGAAGTATAAGGGCCATTTAATTTGTTGTATGATGTCATTACCGTCCATGGCTGTGACTTTTTTACTGCAATCTCAAAGGCTTTCAGGTAAATTTCCCGCAAAGCCCTTTCGCTTACAATGGTGTTTACTGAGTTGCGGTTGGTTTCCTGGTTATTGGCCACAAAATGTTTTATTGAGGTGCCTGCACCCTGGGACTGTATGCCGTTAACCATCGCGGCAGCCATATCACCTGCAATAAGCGGGTCTTCAGAGTAATATTCAAAATTTCTTCCGCCAAGCGGGTTGCGGTGAATATTAAGCGCAGGCCCAAGTATAATATCTGCCCCGTACTCCTTAATCTCGTTGCCAAATGCGGCGCCTACTTTTTTTACCAGCAGCGTGTCCCATGTTGAAGCGAGCAATGTAGCCGAAGGCCAGGCGGTAGCATAGTAAGTTTTGGAACTATCGTTGTTTCTTATGGGGGATATTCTTATTCCTGCCGGACCATCTGATACAGTGATGGAAGGAATGCCAAGACGGGGGACTGCATGTGTTCTGCCTGCGGCACCGGGTACTTTTTCAGGTATGTTATCCGCAGGGTCTGTGGCAGGCATTTGTTGCATGCGGCGGGCGGCGTTGCCTGTATCCCTGCGGGGCACGGGGCTTTGAAAATGGAAGCCCATGCCTACCACCAGCCTTGCTTTCTCTTCCAGCGTCATGGCGCCTATCACATCTTTCAGCGGGCTTTTACCCAACTGCGGCGCACCAGGCTGCGCAAATATTTTTACTGTAAATAATAACAAAGTAATTATAGCCAGCGGCAACCCGCGGTACATTGATCTTTTCATACGGAGTCACTTTATAATGCTATTTAATTCGCCTTTAACAGCAACCTGTAACCGCTGGCCGTAAATCTTCATTCCTTTATTTGCTGCTTACAGTTTACCTCTTACGGTTATACCGTATGTTTGGGGGTTACCCAGGTGCACAGCCCCAAAGTCGTACGCATACGAAATATATTTTTTATCTGTAAGGTTCCTGCCCCACAACATTACATCAAGGTGCCTGGTGGTAATGCCAACGCTTGCATTCAGCAGGTTATAAGGCGCCTGGCGTATGTTATTGGCAAGGTCAAAATATTCCTGCCCAAGGTACATCCACTCACCCCGCACAAATGCTTTAACTGATTGAGACTGGTTAACAGGCATGCTGTACTGCAACGCAAGCATGGAAGTAACATCAGGCGTAAATACCTGGTGATTGCCTTTTAAATCTGCTTCAGAACCATTGGACGATAATTTTAATGTTGTATAGCGTGCATGGGTATAACCAAAATTATAGGTTGCTTCAAGCCCTTTAACCGGGGTTGCTGCAATTTCGGCATCAATACCCTTGCTTGTAAGCCCGCCTGCATTTTTTGTAATTGTTATGGCAGAAGGCAGCACCAGCGTAGGTACCTGTGCATTTGTAATGGTGGTATAAAAAAGGGCGATATTAAGTGTAAGCTTATTATCAAGCAGCGTGTTTTTTACGCCCACCTCAAAGTTGTTGCTGTATTCAGGTTTATAAGCATACAATGGCGGCTGGGAGGGATCAGCGCCCAATTGTGTAAGGCCACCGGTTCTGTACCCGCGGCTGTATGTGCCGTACAGGTTTGTATTGGCAGTGGGGTGTATAGCTATGCTGACCATAGGAGAAAAGGCGCTGTACGAAGCAGATGCCGAGGTGTCGGGCTGTGTTTCAAACACAGGTGTGGGTGAACCATCCGGCAGGTACTCGCCCAGCACATCTTCTGTAGTATGCTGGTAATCGTAACGGATACCGCCCTTAATATCCACCAGTTTGCTTACCGCGTAAGTGCCTTGTGCATATACTGCTGCCCCGGTTGATTTTGCAGTAGTGGTATTAACAATGGCATAATCCGTTTGCGGGGAGCCTACATATTGGGCATCCTCGCCAAAATGGGTTGCCTGTTTGTTGGGCGTGTGCTGGTAGAAGAAATAAGTGCCCGCTGTCCATTTAAAAGGCGAAGATGATGATGCAGGCGAGGTAAACCTGAACTCCTGGGTTACAACTTTTACGTTGTTCCATTTGTTACCGTAATTATTTATGATAGTAACGCCGTCAATAGGGGCAAAATCGCCATCAATGGGCGTAGCATAATAACGGTAGTTTGACTGGTAAGCAGTTTGAGAACTGAAATTAAAGGCCTGCCCCGCATAGTTTACTGATAAAGATGTGTTGAAGGTATTATCCACCAGCTTTGCTATGGCATTCTGGTTTAAATGATACGGGTTTGAAAAAGCATCAGCGGCACTGCCGGCCAGCGTAAACGAGCCGTTGTTTCTTGCCGCAAGGTGTTTAACATTCAGTGTTAACGCCCATTTATCGGAAGCAAGATATTTAAGATAATAGTTGCCGCCAATACTGTGCTGCTTATCAAATTTTGAATTATTGTAATCGTTGGTATAATAGCCATTCAACCCTTCGTACAAACCCGAAGCGCCGAAAAATAATTTGTTTTTTACCAGTGGGGTAGTAATGCCGGCGGTATAACGCTGCTCGCCATAGTTGCCTGCGCTAACTTCAGCAAAACCATCCGTTTTATTGCCAGGCTGTTTTGTAATAATATTTACAACGCCACCCATCGCATTTCTGCCATAGAGCGTGCCCTGTGGGCCGCGCAACACTTCTATGCGCTCAATGTCAAACAACTGCGGAATGTAGGTGTCAAGTGTAAACTGGTTAACGCCATCAATATATGTTGTAACAGCGGGATCGTAGGAGGAGGAAGTAATGCCCCGTATGGAAGTAACATTCCTGCCGTCGCCGGGGTTGCCTGCATATAAATTGGGGATGATAGCTGTAAGGTCTTTCGTATTCCAAAGCCTGTACTCTCTTACATTTTTTGCTGTTAGCGCAGAAATACTGAACGGAACGTTCTGCAGGTTTTCTTCTTTCTTTTCAGCGCTCACTACTACTGCGTCAAGCTGGTTCTCCGATTCAGCCATTATAATGGATAAAGGGGCATTGCCTGCGGCCTGTACATGCACATTTTCGTTAATAGTTGCAAAGCCTACGGCTGATACAGACAGTGTATAATCGCCTGCGGCAATACTTTTTATTTCAAAACCACCATCATTACTGCTAACTGTGGCAAGGTTGGTGTTGAGCACAAAAATTGATGCGCCCTGTATGGGTTTGGATTTCTGGTCAAGCACACGGCCGCTAACAGAAGCGCCGCCCTGGCTGTAAACAAGCGAACTAACAAACATGCATAGAAATACAAAACAAAACTTCCTGTACATCGTCATGATAAAATATAGATTAATAAAAATTGTTGCTCCGTAATATAGCGTTTATGATTATAGGTTTTAAACTTTCTGCTTTTTGCGGGTTAGGTACACGTGGTTAATTACCAGCACTGCAATCACTATTACCAGCCCGAAAAACTCCCTTGTTTCTTCTACCCAGGGCGTTTCTGCTTTCATTGTTTCTGCAATATTTGCAGCATGGTGTTTTGTAATCCAGTCAATAAGCCCGTTGGCATCAAATATTTTATACAGCGCATAAGCACCGTACCCAATATATCCTATCCAGTAAAGCATCGGTACAAACCTGCCTTTTATTGACTGCCAGCACAAAAAAGCAGCATACAGGTAAATAGGCATCCATACGTACGGGTCGGGATCGTTGTACTGCAGTGCAGCAAAAACAATAAAGCAAACAATAAAAAACCAGTTAAATACTTTCATAACAATCGTTTTTAAATTAAGCGCTAAGTTATTTGCTTAATTGCTTAACAAGTGTTTGTATTTGCGGCACTGTTCTGTAATAAGCCAGCAGCGCCCCGTTTTTATCGTAAAGCGCCGTAAACGGCGTTACGTCAACTTTATAAAAATTCATTGTAGCATGGTACATTCCTTCTGTACCGGCCTTTATATTAGGGTAGGTGTTGAGCTTAAAATCGCTTACAAATTTTTTTAAAGGGGGCAGTCCGGGCGCAGCACAAATCATTACAATTTGGGTTGCGCTGAATTTTTTTATGTTTTTGGTTAGCAATTGGGTAAACTGCTGGCAGTGCTGGCATTCAGGGTCAAAATAAACAATCATCAGCGGTTTATCTTTTTTAACACTGTCGGCGTTATAATAGGTTGCCCCGTCGCTAAGCACCATGTTAAACGGGGGTATTGTTTTTGGAATATCCTGCGCGAAACCTGTAAATGCTGCTGCAAGCAATACCCAAAGAAGCAATACTTTTTTTAGCACATTAATTTTCATACTTATAAAATTTACCACCCGGTTTGTGTTGCCGGGTGGTAAATATCCATCATAACAGCCTTATGCCAATATTTTGTTTACAATATTGTTGTAGCTGGTGGTAATATTTTCCAGCGGCATAGGTGCGCCGTCCTGCTCCACGAAAAAGTGTTGCATGCCGGCAGTTTTTGCAGCTTCAAATATGGGTTTAAAGTTTACCATGCCTGTGCCAACTTCTACCGGCTGTTTTGTAGCGGGGCTAATGTCTTTAACATGCCACAACGGAAAACGGCCGGGGTTTGCTTTAAACAGCGCAACCGGGTCTGCGCCTGCTACAGTGGCCCATCCCAGGTCAAGCTCAAATTTCAGCGTATCGGGTGTCGTCTGGCTCAGCAGCACATCGTAAGGCTTCATACCATCTACCATTTCAAACTCGTGGGTGTGGTTGTGGTAACATAGGGTTACGCCCGCTTTTTTTGCGGCCTCACCGGCTTTATTCAAAATTTCTGCCGCTTCCTTTATCTCATCTGCTTTACCCAGCGGTATTGAGGCACACACAAGGTATTTCAGGCCGCCTTCTGCCACCTCGTCAACAACCTGCTGGTAATTGTCTTTAAGGTTAAGCATCGCAGGCATTTTAGGCATAGTCATTCTTTTAGTGGTATCGGCCCCCGGCATTTTAAAACCACCGGGTGGCATTTTAAAAGGAGCACCCATTACGTGGTGAGACGCCCATGTAAGACCAGAATCTTTTGCAAGCTGTGCAAATTCTTTTGGCCCCATACCATAATAGCCGCCCTTCATGCTGAAGGCTGATTCAACTTCTTTATATCCTACGCCGGCTATGGATTTAAGCGTGCCGGGCACATCTTTGTCAATAGTTGTAAAAAATGTAAATAACTGCAAGCCGACAGCGTGTGTTTTTTTATATTCAAAAAATGAAGCGCCTGCTTTGTTGGCCAGCAACATTGAGCCCAATGCAGCTGCGCCGGATTGCTTTAAGAAATTTCTGCGGTTATACATATAGCTTGTTTTATTATTCAATTAATTGTTTTGCACTGGTTAATTAAAATTTGGGCATAGGCGGGTCTGGCACAATCGCATCGTTAAACTGTACGCTGGATACTGACATTAACGGCCCGTTGGGGTTGGCTTTATCATTTTTAAACACAAAGTATACATCATGCTGGCCGGTAACATCTTTTATAGTCATTTTCTTGGCCATACCTGCCATAAGCCTTGCAATAGCTGCCATGTTTATGCCACCCTGCCTTTGTTTTTGCGGGGCAGCCGGTTGTTTACCTGCTGCGGGAGCGGGTGCGCCGGGTTTTGCGGCGGCCCCGGGTTTATTACCGCCGCCGTTATTCTGTGCTGCGTTAGCGGCGCTCATTAATGCTGCAAGCGGGTTAACTGCCGCTACCTGTACAGTACCAAGCAATTCGCCATCGGGCTGGTCAAGGTGCGCCTCAATAGTACCGCCGGAAAAGCCCTGCGACGGGTTGGCTGTTGCTGTAACACCCAATTGCTTAATGCCTGTAAGGTCTATGCCTTTGTAGCCAATATAGCCACCGTTCTTAGGTTCAACGTTGAGTGATACATTGAACATAGCCTGCATTTTGGTTTGCACATCCTTCTTTATATCAGCGGCACCGGCGCTTAATTGCGGGCTGTGCAGCACTATGGTATTCTCGGTAGTTAATGCTGGTACAGGTGCAGCGCCTTTATCAGTATAGGCGGCACGCACAATAAGCAGGCCTTTGCCATCATCGGTGGGAGATAGTTTTTGGGTATAACTGCCACTTAACGGTAAAGTGCTGATGGTTTTTTCAGTAGAATGCAGAATATAATTTACAATAGCGCGTGCATCAGTAAGGCTAAGGCCCGGGTGTGCAGGCATCGAAACATCGCCCCAAACCCCTACACCGCCACCGCGAACTTTTTTCGGCAGGCTATCCAGCGCCCAGGCTATTTGCCCTTTATACTTGTCAGCTATCTGGGTAAACATCGGGCCAACAGATTTGGTGTCAAGGTGGTGGCAGTTGTTACAGTCGCTTGTTTTTATCAGTGCCTGGGCTACTGCAAATTGTGTGGAAGCATCCACGCTGCTTTGTTGCTGTTTTATTTCCGCAAGGTCAAAACCATCAGATACATAGTCAATGCTAACTGCAACCTGCTTGGGGTCAATCTTTCCATCCTCCTTATCACTAACTGCCACGGCATAGTTAAACGGCTTGCCGGGGAAGAAGAATGTTTTATTGCCTGATAGTGTTAAGGCAACCTTGGGCGGTTCGTTGCCGGCAACAATAACTAAAGACTTGCTGTTTTTAGCGCCTGAGGGATCAGTAACGGTTAAAGTAGCTTTATATTCCCCTGGTTGAGATAATGTTACAGAAGGATTGGCGGTATTAAATGTTTGGGCTGCGCCACCTGCAGATGGTGTAACGCTCCAGTCATATTTTAGCGAATCGCCGTCATAGTCCTTAGTCCCGGCTGAAGACAGCGTAATGGTAAGGGGTACTGTGCCGCCGTTTGTACTGGCTGAAGCTTCTACAATGGGTGTACGGTTGCCTGCGTTGTACTCAATGCGTACCAGTTTTGCATTATCGCT
>DASZUX010000128.1:0-2137 GCA_035547455.1 Chitinophagaceae bacterium | reverse complement strand
AAACCAGCAGCGCGCCCGCTGGTAATTGTTCAGCAATATTCTTATAAACAGTTTGGGTAATAACGCCGTTTTTATATACCAGCAACTTACTTTCATCCCTTACAGGTAAGGGATATTTGGCAATACGGTCTGCCGGTAGTTGATATGTAAAATCCTGTATGGTAAGTTCTCCCGGGTGCATGTACTACATTAATCCGCAATAATACGAACTTTAATGGTTGGCAGGCTGTTAAGCAGGAACTTGCATTGGTTAATGCGGTGAATTATCATAAACGACAAAACAAACCAAAAACAAATGTTTATTTTGTGCAGGATTATAACCTTGCGATGCTATGATGAAACCTGTAGTACAAATTTCCCTTGATCTTACCAATATTGATGAAGCGCTTGAAACCGCAGCGCTGGCCATGCGTGCGGGTATTGACTGGCTGGAGGCAGGCACACCGCTGATACTTGCGGAAGGTTTGCATGGAGTAAAAAAACTGCGTGAAGCTTTTCCCGGCGTACCTATAGTGGCCGATTTAAAAACCATGGACGGCGGTTATCTTGAAGCAGAAATGATGGCCAAAGCAGGGGCCACCCATGTAGTTGTGATGGCAAGAGCGCATGAAGAAACAATAAAATGTGTGGTAAAAGCCGGCAAAGATTATGGTATAAAAGTAATGGGCGATAACCTCGGCTGCCCCGATATGGTAGAAGCGGCCCGGTGGCTGGAGAGCTTAGGCTGCGATTATGTTATTCACCACATAGGGTATGACGAGCGGCGGGGTATTGCGGCGCGGGGTAAGAGGATGCCCAGCCCGCTGGACCAGTTGCGCGAGGTAGTAAATGCTGTAAAGGTGCCGGTGCAGGCAGTAGGCGGCCTCACGCTGGACCAGGCTATACAATGTCCTTTGTACGGTGCACCGCTTGTAGTGCTTGGCGCCCCGCTTACTATTGATGCTGATGCATTTAAAACGGCGGATGGCGATCTTGAGGCATCGCTTAGGATGATTTGCGAGAAAATTCATAGAATGGGTGTGAAAACTGGAGAATAAAAAGTCTGCCGGAAGACGTAAGACAACAGACGCGGGATGATAAAAAAACAAATTAAAGGAGCCTGTTGGCTGACAATATTTTATACATCATAAACTAATAAATTAGATGCTTGCTGTAGTTAATTATGCGCCTGAAAGGGGTTCCGTTGAAATAAGAGAGATAGAAAAGCCGGTAATTGGTGATGAAGATGTGTTGCTTGAGGTGGCAAATGTTGGCGTATGCGGCAGCGACCTGCACCAGTGGACGGCAGACCATAGCTGGCCTGTTAATTATCCCGTAGTGTTGGGGCACGAGTTTGGCGGCCACATTGTTGAAACAGGCAGCCGTGTAACCGGTTGGAAAGAAGGGGACAGGGTGGTAAGCGAAACGGCAGCCATCATCAACCCGGATAATGCAATGTCAAAAGCAGGACTGTATAATCTTGACCCTACAAGAAAAGGATTTGGATATGGGGTAAACGGGGCAATGACAAAATTTGTGCGCGTGCCTGCGAGATGCCTGCATGCGGTGCCCGCCACCCTTGCATTTGAACAAGCATGCCTTACAGAGCCGTGCTGTGTTGCATATAACGCTGTTGTAAACAATACCCGTATAAAACCGGGTGACAGGGTTATTGTGCTCGGCCCCGGTACTATCGGTATTTTATGTGCTGCTGTGGCAAAGTTGTGTGGCGCACGTGTAGCGGTAGTTGGCCTGGAGGGTGATGCCGCAAGATTAAACATTGCAAAGCAATATGGTTGTGAAACCATTACGGGTGATGCAACGGCATGGGCTAAACAGGCAGACGGGCTTGGTGCAGATGTGGTAATTGATGCAGCAGGCGCAAGCATAACTTTAAAAATTGCCTTGCAGTTAGTACGCCCCAACGGCCATATAACCAAAGTAGGCTGGGGGCCGCAGCCTATGGGGTTTTCGCTAGACCCGCTGGTACAGAAAAATGTAACATTGCAGGGCAGCTTCAGCCATAACTGGCCGGTGTGGGAGCGCGTAATCCAACTGCTGGCAACGGGCATGCTGGATGTAAAACCAATAATCGGCGGCGTGTGGCCGGTAACTGAATGGCATGAAGCCTTTGAGAAAATGCACAAGGGCGAAGTTG
>DASZUX010000127.1:0-11951 GCA_035547455.1 Chitinophagaceae bacterium | reverse complement strand
GGTGCCCTCAAAATCGGCATCAAGGGCTTTAGGTACTGAAAAAAGCTGTATGCCTACTTTTTTGGTAAGCCTCGCACCTAAAACTGCGTTGCTTACAAGTGCGCCTGCGGCAGAAAGGGCGGCAGTTTGCAGAAAGGTTCTTCTTTTCATTATATAGCAAGTTGTTGTACCGAAAGGTAAACATTTAGCCGTAAAAGATGCCCGGCTTTTTTTGACAACGGTGTAACGCTATAAAATGTAAACATGTGCTGTATTTTACCTAACATTGCACCTCAACAGCAAGTACATACATGTATCCTAATTTATATTACCTGTTCAGAGACCTTTTTGGCGTTAACTGGGCTTTTTTAAAAATTATTAACTCATTCGGCTTTTTTGTGGCCCTTTCTTTTCTTGCAGCGGCATGGCTGATGGTAAAAGAACTGAAACGCAAACAGGCAGAAGGTATTTTTACTTACACAGACACAACCATCACCGTGGGGAAGCCTGCCGGCATGGGAGAACTGCTGCTTAATTTTACGCTTGGTTTTATACTGGGGTATAAAATTATAGGGGTATTTTTTGTACCCCATGCCCTTGACAACCCCCAAAAATTTATTTTTTCCGGCGATGGCAGTTTTTTAACAGGGCTTGTGCTGGGCCTTTTACTGGCCGCCCTTAAATGGTGGGAAAAAAATAAAGTTAAACTGGCCAAACCCGAGCAGCGCAAAATAAGGATATGGCCCAGCGACCGTGTGGGCGATATTACTATTATAGCAGCCGTGTCTGGCTTTGCGGGCGCCAAAATTTTTGACAACCTTGAAAACTGGGACAGGTTTATAAAAGACCCTATAGGTAACCTTTTCTCCCCCATGGGACTTACCTTTTACGGCGGTCTTATTGTGGCAACGCTGTCTTTATGGTATTATTTTAAAAAGAAAAACATAAGCTTTATAAATATTTGCGACGCTGCGGCACCCGCGCTGATACTGGCTTACGGGCTTGGCCGTATTGGCTGCCAGGTAGCCGGCGATGGTGACTGGGGTATTATTAACAGCGCTTATATTACACAAAGCGATGGCAAGGCTGTGCTGGCCACACCACAGCAGGTTGACTCGCTGGTGCAGGTATATGGCGACCGCTTTTACCGCGAAACAGGTATGACTGGCCCCATACAAAAAACGCCGTTAAAAGCTTTTGGTAACCTGCCTGCCTGGTTGTTTGCTTACAGCTACCCGCATAACGTAAACCAAACGGGCATACCCACAGCCAATTGCACTTTTGATGAATATTGCAACCACCTGCCGCTGCCCGTGTTTCCCACGCCGCTGTACGAAATTGTAATGGCGCTTACCATTACGGCTGTATTGTGGGCTATACGAAAAAAGCTTAAAATACCGGGCCGCCTGTTTGCAGTGTATTTAATGTTTAACGGGGTGGAGCGTTTTTTAATTGAGCAAATAAGGGTAAACACACGTTACTCATTCTTCGGCATAGAGCCTACACAGGCAGAAATTATATCTTTAGCCCTGGTATTAGCCGGTGCATTATTATACTGGTACGCCCCAAAAATAAAAACCACCACACCCGTAGTAAAAGCCGAGCAAGCCTGAGCAGGCAAATAATATAAAGTTAGAAGTGCTTATGCCGGGTATTATAATTTATTGAATATTGGGAGTGCGTATTGATTATGTAAATTTTAATATTTTGTGCCCGGGTAAATTATAAGGGGGTTAGTACCCCTGCCTTTAACTAATACTTTGCTATGAATACACAACGATTGTTTAATGAACAGGTTGCCATTATTACAGGAGCCGGCCAGGGCATTGGCTTTGAAATTGCAAGGCAACTTTGCCTGCAGGGCGCCGCAGTAACACTAAACGATATTGATGATACACTGGCAGAAAGCGCCGCAGAAAAAATACGGAAGGAAGGCGGTATATGCCTTGCACAGCCGGGCGATGCCGCTGATGCTGATTTTATACGCACGATGGTAACAAACACCGTTGAGCAGTTTGGAAAGCTTACCATAGCTATTGCCAATGCAGGCATTACTTTATTTGGAGATTTTTTTGATTATGAACCTTCCTCCCTGCACCGTGTTATGGACGTTAACCTTGGGGGCAGCTTCTTGTTAACGCAGGCAGCGGCCATACAAATGAAACGCCAGCAAAGCGGCGGAAGCATATTGCTTATGTCATCCGTTACGGGGCACCAGGCACATAAAAACCTTGCAGCCTATGGCATGACAAAAGCAGGGCTTGAAATGCTTGCAAAAACGCTGGTGGTTGAATTGTCGCCGTTTGGCATAAACATAAACGCCATTGCCCCCGGCGCTACTAAAACAGAGCGTACCGTGGAAGACAAAGAATATGAATATACCTGGAGCCGTATTACGCCTATGGGCAGGCCAGCTACGGTAGAAGACATTGCCAATGCCGCGCTGTTTCTTGTATCGCCATTATCAAGGCATGTTACAGGGCAAAGTCTTGTGGTAGATGGCGGGTGGACATCAGTAAGCCCATCGCCTTATTAATAATAGCGGGCTTGTTATAGTTGTTGAAAATTGAACTTGCTATAACCAATTTTATGCGCAAAAATCATTAATAAAATTAACGTATGCACACACCGGAAGTTTTATTACAACAGCAATGTTTACTGGGCGAAGGCCCCGTGTGGGATGCTGCCAATAATTGTTTATACTGGGTAAATATCCTGCCGGGCGATATACACCGTTTATGTTTAACAAACAGTGCACATACTATTGTAAACGTTGGCCAAATGGTTGGTGCTGTTGCATTACGTAAAAACGGCGGGCTGGTTGCTGCCATGCAGCATGGCTTATATTTTGTTGATTTTGACAATAAAACACTGCAGCCCATAACAGCCCCTGAAGCCGGCATACCCACCAACCGCTTTAATGATGGCAAATGCGATGCGGCCGGCAGGTTTTGGGCAGGCACTATGCCGTTTAATGAGAAAGAACCCGCAGGCAGCCTGTATATGCTGGACAAAAATTTAAGTGTTACCAAAAAAATTGAAGGGGTTACCATATCCAACGGCATGGCATGGAACAGCGACAACACAGTAATGTATTTTATTGATACCCCCACGCGTTACATAGTTGCTTATGATTTTGATTTGGCCACAGGCAGCATAAGCAACAAACGCATAGCCGTAGATGTGCACCATGAAAAAGGCTACCCGGACGGCATGACCATTGATTGCGACGGTATGCTGTGGGTGGCGTATTACGGTGGATGGCAGGTAATACAATACAACCCCCGTACAGGCGCTGCTTTACAAAAGATTGATTTTCCCGTGGCTAATATTACCTGCTGTACTTTTGGCGGCGATGGGTTAAATAATTTATTTGTAACAACTGCCCGTAAAGAGCTGAGTGCCGAAGCACTTGCGCAGCAGCCATTGGCGGGCAGCGTATTTGTAGTAAAAAACATTGGCAGCACCGGGGTGCTGCCAAATGCCTTTGCATTATAAAATTATACGCTTTTATTTTTCTGCGCTAAGCTTGTACATAGTAACAGTATGGTATGTTTCACCAGGCTTTAATATGCAGGACGGAAACTGCGGTTTGTTGGGTGAATCAGGGTAATGCTGGGTTTCCATACACAGCGCTGTGTGCTGTTTAATTACCTTGCCGTCATGGTTTTTAAGTGTGCCGTCTAAAAAGTTACCGGTATAAAACTGCAGCCCGGGCTGGTCAGTAAATACTTCCAGTTTGCGGCCGCTGGCGCTGTCCTGCAAAACAGCAGCTTCGGCAAGTGTGCCGCCCTTGCTGTCCAGTACAAAGTTGTGGTCGTAACCGCCTTTCACAGCGTCTATTCTTGCACCAATCTTCATCGGCGTGGTAAAATCAAACGGTGTTCCCTTAACCGGTTTTATTTCTCCCGTGGTAATAAGCGATGTGTCAACCGGTGTATAATTGGCGGCGTTTATTTGCAGCGTTTCATCCAGTATGGTATTGTCTGCATCACCCGTTAAATTAAAATAGCTGTGATTGGTAAGGTTTATGGGTGTAGCCTTATCCGTAGTGGCGGTATATTCTATTTTTAATTCGTCCTCATCGGTTAAGGTAAACTGCACAGTTGCAGAAAGGTTGCCCGGGAAACCCTCCTCCCCGTCTTTGCTCAGGTACTTTAATGTAAGCGATGGCACGGAATCATTTGCTACTGTGGCATCCCATACCTGCTTGTCAAACCCTTTAACACCGCCGTGCAGGGAGTTTTTGCCGTTGTTGGCAGCCAGCTTATACGTTTTACCGTCTAAAGTAAATTGTGCATTACCAATACGGTTGCCGTAACGGCCAATGGTAGCGCCAAAATAAGGCGGGTGCGCCAGGTAACCGCTTAAGCTGTCGTACCCTAGCACAATGCTGTTTTTATTGCCGTTTTTGTCAGGCGCCAGCCACCTGGTAATGGTGCCCCCATAGTTTGAAATTGATACCTGGTTACCATTCGCATTGGTAAGCGTAAACAGGTAAACATCCTTACCATCGTAATTGCCCCAGGCCTGTTTTGTTATACCTTTTTTGGCTACGGCGGAAGAATCGGCATTGCCGGCATTACCAGGGTTGCTTCCGCAAGAGGTTAACAGGTTACCGGCACCAAAAGCTAATAAAACATACAGCATCAACCGTTTCATATATTATGTTTTGAGTTTACATTCTTCAGCATTCAGCTTGCTTTCACCTGCTTACTTAATTTCAAGCACTACTACCGATATGGGCGGCATATTTACTTCAATATCCCCGCTGCCGGCTTTAAACCCGGTGAATGCTGCGGGCTTTACCTTGTTTGGGTTATTAAAACTGTTTACATCGGTAAACGCTGCCGAAGTTAGTATTTGCCCGTTAATATTCTTCTGGTCGGCACCTAATAAAGCAAGGTTAATTTTTATGGATTTATGCGCGTCTATATTAACAATGCTTATGTGTATGGTGCCGCTGCTGTCTTTTGATGCTGATGCATTAATAGCAGGTATCTCTTCTTTGCCATAACCATATTCCGGGCTGAAAAACTGTACCGGCAACAGGGTGGCATCCTGGTGTACCTTGTATAAATCAAATACGTGGTAAGTAGGCGTAAGCACCATTTTTTCTTTATTGGTGAGGATGAGGGACTGCAGTACATTAACCGTTTGTGCAAGGCTTGCCAGCCTTATACGGTCTGCATGGTTATTGAATATGTTTAGCGTACTTGCCGCTATCAGCGCGTCGCGCATGCTGTTTTGCTGGTATAAAAATGCAGGGTTGGTGCCCGGCTCGGCATCAGTCCATATTCCCCACTCATCCACGCAAAGCGATACACGTTTCTGCGGGTCGTACTTATCCATAATAGCGCTGTGCCTGTTTACAAGGTCTTCAATATGCAGGCAGTTTTTCATGGCATGAAAATATTCATCCTCATTAAACTGCGTGGCCGAGCCTTTATGCCCCCAGTTGCCCGTGGCAATAGTATAATAGTGCATGGAGATGCCCCACATTTCCCACGGGTGAATATTTTTCATACAAACCTCTGTCCAGTTATAATCATCGCCGTTAGAGCCGCTGGCAATCTTTTTTAAGGGTGCGCCGGGGTAGTTAATGCAATACGTGGCGTAACGTTTATACTGGTCTGCATAAAACTCCGGTGTCATGTTGCCGCCACAGCCCCAGCTTTCGTTACCCACTCCCCAAAACGATACTTTGTAGGGCTTTTCGTGGCCGTTTTGTTTGCGCAGTTCTGCAAGGGTGCTGTTGCCGTCATAGTTTAAGTATTCAATCCAGTTTTGCATTTCCTGGGGTGTGCCTGTGCCTACGTTACCCGCTATGTAAGGCTCGCAGCCTATTAAATCGCACAACTGTAAAAATTCGTGTGTGCCAAAGCTGTTATCTTCCAGTACCATGCCCCAGTTGGTGTTTAAGCGTTTCGGGCGTTTTGCAGGGTCGCCAATACCATCGCTCCAGTGGTACTGGTCAGCATAGCAGCCACCCGGCCAGCGCAGCAAAGGCACCTTTATTTTTTTAAGGGCATTTACTACATCCATTCTTATACGGCCCTGTTTAGGTACGTTTAAATTAGGGTCAACCCAAAAACCATCGTAAATACAATGGCCAAGGTCTTCAGAAAAATGCCCGTAAATATTACGGCTTATTACGGCGCCGGGCGTAGCGGCGTTTACTGTAAGCTGCACAGGCGACTGTGCTGTAATATTGCTTGTAGCAGCAAAACAGGCCAGCATTACACCAATGGCTGTTTTTTTCATGGCAGTGTATTTTAAATGTCAAAAAAACAATTATTTTTTACCGTACAAAATAAGCTGCAGCCAGGCAGCTTATTTGTAATGTATTACCAAAACCTTACATACAGTAAAGATATTATAAGCAGGGTAACCACAACCATGGCAAGTGTTGCAGGCTGCAGCTTAAACATGCTTTTATCCAGCACAAACGCCTTGGGGTTTATTTTTGGACCGGCAAGGCTAATAACAATCATTACCAGCATGGTAAACCCAAACGCAAGGCCCATACATATATGAAATGGTATTTCATATTTTCCATCGCCGTTTAAATAAGCGGTATACAGGAATGTATTTGGCCCAAACCAGGCAGGTGCAAACTCGTTAAACACTACCGACAGTACAAAACCAACAATAACACCTGCAACTGCCGCGGCGCCTGTTGTACGTTTCCAGAACATACCCAGTATAAACATGGCAAACACCCCGGGGCTTATAAAGCCGGTATATTTTTGAATAAAGGTAAAGCCGCCCTCACCGCCAATATCCAGCGAATCCTTCCACGTAAGTGCAATGGCTACTATCATGGCCGCAAAAATGGTAACACGGCCTATCCAAACCATCTTTTTCTCGTCTGCATCTTTCTTAATGTATTTCTTGTACACATCAAGCGTGAAGATGGTTGAGATACTGTTGGCCTTACCTGCAAGCGATGCTACTATTGCAGCCGTTAACGCGGCAAGTGACAACCCGATTAACCCGTTAGGCAGGTAGCTTAACACGGCCGGGTAAGCTTTGTCGTAAAACTCTTTACCATCTTTCAGCATTTCCTGCTGCAACAGGCCCTTCTGGTGTAACACATAAGCTGCTATGCCCGGCAGCATAACAATAACCGGCATTAACAGCTTTAAAAAGCCGGCAAACAAAATACCTTTTCGCGCAGTTTGCAGGTTTGCACCCAAAGCACGCTGTGTAATATACTGGTTACAGCCCCAGTAGTTAAGGTTTATAATCCATATACCTGCTACGTAAGAAAGTAAGCCCGGTATGGTAAGATAGTTGGTAACCTGCAACTGCGTGGAGTTGGCCGTTGGCTTATCCAGTATCATGTGAAAGTGGTCCGGCGCATGTTTCAGCAACTGGTTAAAGCCTTCCAGCGCATTGCTGCCATAGCCAAACTCTTTGCTAACTACCGTTAATGCAACATACGTAGTGGCAAGGCCGCCAATTATAAGCACGGCAACCTGTATAACATCGGTAAAGCCAATAACCTTCATACCGCCCAGCGTAATTAAAATGGCAAAAACCGAAAGGGCAATAATAATGATGTGAAACTGGTTATCATCGCCACCGGTAAGACTGTTTATAGCCAGTGCCCCGAGGTACAGGATGGAAGTGAGGTTTACAAAAACATACAGGAACAGCCAGAATATAGCCATTATAAGGGCTACCGTTTCGTTATACCGCGTTTTTAAAAACTGCGGCATGGTAAATATTTTATTTTTAAGATAAACAGGGATAAACCATATAGCCACTATAATCAATGCTATTGCTGCAATCCATTCGTAAGCGGCAACGGCAACGCCTATACTGTAACCGTTACTGCTCATTCCTATAAATTGCTCTGCCGAAATGTTTGATGCAATTAAAGATGCACCAATTGCCCACCATGTTAAAGAGCCTTCCGCCAAAAAGAAATCATGCGTATCGGTAACCTTTTTTTTCTTTTTGCGGTAGATGTAATACCCGTAGCTGGCAACAATAATAAAATAGATAACAAAAATTAACTTGTCCTGGAAGAGAAGCTTGTTCATTGGTCAATCGTTGGTGGTTTATGTTTTTTAGTTGTTGGTTCTTTTTTGTTCATGGCTCATGGTTCATGGTAAGAACGATGAGGTTTTCTAACGCTTTTGTTCATCGGTTAAGTTTTGGTTCATGGTTCATAGCGCGTTGCCCATGGTAACGTTCCATTTTATTCATTTTTACATCGAATCACGGAGCTTCGTAATCATTTTACACAAAATCTCATATTCGTAGTACAGCCTCTTAAACGCTTCTTTATTTAAATAATTTCTTGGGTCAGCTATAAATAAACATGCCACAACTTCAACAGCGCTTCGCAACACTATATCTAAAAATTTTTTATACCCTGGTATCGTCTGCCCTGTACTTCCTTCTGCAATATTCAAACAAACTTAATCTCCGGCTCTTTTTATTTGTGATGCCAGGCTATACCGTTCTTCTATTGGAAACGTTTTTGCCAGCAAGCCAGTTTCATTTGTAAGCCTTAATGCAATCCGCCAAAGCTTTTAGTCTTCAAACCTGAAAGCCATAGGGATTGCTGTTGATTATGTAACAATCTCACCGTTCTTACCATGAATCAGAATAACTTGAACACGCTATGCAAAACAACTCCCAAACACTATCGCCCCTACTATGAACCGTCAACTATGAGCCTTGAACCATGAATCACCCTTTAAACCCCACCTCATTCCATCTCAACTCATTCTTCAGGTTATAAAGATTGGTTTTTTTATCTATCAGGACAAATTCAATATTGGCTATCTCGGCAAAGTCCTGCAAATTCTCCGCTGACAGGTTTTGGCTGTAACAGGTATGGTGCGCACCACCGGCAAGTATCCATGCAGCAAGCCCTGTTTTAAAATCAGGCTCGGGTTTCCACAGTACACGCGCTACCGGCAGTTTTGGCAAATCATGTTCCGGCGCCACGGCTTCTACTGTATTTACCAGCAGCCTGAAACGGTTGCCCATATCAACAAGCGATGCATTTAATGCAGGGCCTGCGCCAACATTAAACACCAGCCTTACGGGGTCGGCCTTGCCGCCGATACCCAGCGGGTGAATTTCGCATGAAGGCGTACCGTCTGCAATAGATTCGCATATCTCCAGCATGTGGCTGCCAAGCACCATCTGGTTGGCAGGGTCAAGGTGATAGGTATAATCTTCCATAAAACTGTTGCCGCCTTTTAACCCTGCAGCCATAACCTTCATGGCACGTACAAGCGCAGCAGTTTTCCAATCCCCTTCGCCGGCAAAGCCGTAACCTGCTTTCATCAGGCGCTGGGCGGCTATGCCCGGCAGTTGCATCATGCCGTGCAGGTCTTCAAACGTATCGCTAAAGCCTTTATAATTGCCATCCTGCAAAAACGCTTTAATGCCCAGTTCTATACGTGCTGCATCTTTCAGCGACTGGCGCTGTGCACCGCTTTTGGTTAGCGATGCAGCCATTTTATAGCTATCCTCATATTCCTGTACCAGCATATCTACAGCATCATCCCCAACACCATTTATCACCTTTACAAGGTCGCCTATGCCATGCGTGTTAACCGAGAACCCGAATTTATATTCAGCCTCAACCTTATCACCATCTGTAACAGCAACAAAACGCATGTTGTCGCCAAAGCGTACAAAACGTGCGCCCTGCCAGTCATGCCACGCCGCAGCTACACGGCACCAACCGCCAATGGTTTGCTGCACTTCAGCCTCCTGCCAATGGCCTACCACTACCTTGCGGTTACGGCGCATGCGGCTTACCATAAAGCCAAACTCACGGTCGCCGTGGGCGCTCTGGTTAAGGTTCATAAAGTCCATGTCAATCTCGCCCCAGGGTATATCGCGGTTAAACTGCGTATGCAGGTGCAGTAAAGGCTTTTGCAGAATTTTAAGGCCGTTAATCCACATTTTGGCGGGCGAAAAAGTATGCATCCATGTAATGATGCCTATGCAGTTTTTATCAGTATTGGCCTCCTGGCAAATGGCATATACTTCCTCAGTGCTTTTTACCACCGGCTTAAACACCAGGGGAAACGGCACCCTTTCAGAATCGTTCAAAGCGTTCGTTATTTCGTTGCTGTGGTCTGCTACCTGCCGTAAAGTTTCATCGCCATATAAGTGCTGGCTGCCCGTGATAAACCATATTGTTGATGTGCTCATATTTGTACTTGAGGTGCCGCGTGATCCCCTCCTATAGTGGAGCTATGGTTGCAGCGTTTGTTTTATGTAATAGTTTTTTAGTTATAATTTTCTGCGGTGCTTTTATCCTCTCTTAATGGCCAATGGCCCCAATACCGTGCCCTCTTACACCTGCCCGTAATAACTGTCCGGCCCGTGCTTGCGTTCGTAATGCTTTTTTACCAGTGAATCTTTTAAGCGCAGTGCATCGGCTTTTATATTTTCAGTTAAATACGCCATTTGCGCTATGGCCTCCAGCACCGCGCTGTTATATACTGCTTTGGCGGCCGTTTTACCCCATGTAAAAGGCGCATGGTTACCCACCAGCATCATTTCAACCTCCTGGTAACTTAAACCGCGTTCCTTAAAACAGTTAATGATTTGAAAAC
The DNA here is from genome assembly GCA_035547455.1 of Chitinophagaceae bacterium. GTDB lineage: Bacteria > Bacteroidota > Bacteroidia > Chitinophagales > Chitinophagaceae > JABDFW01. The sequence continues at coordinate 1,374 of DASZUX010000127.1, read as the reverse complement.
CGGTTTCATGCTCGTAATCTCCTTTAATCATGTCATCGTGCATGGGCGCTGCGCAGGGTATATCTGCGGTAGTATGGTCGGCATGCGTGGTACCGTAAATAGGTATGTCGCGCTGTGCCTGCGCCCACGAAGTGGCATAGGTGGAATGTGTATGCACAATACCGCCAATACCATCCCAGTATTTGTACAGTACGGCATGTGTTTTTGTGTCTGATGAGGGGCGCAGTGTGCCTTCCACCACGTTTGCATCAAAGTCAACAATCACCATTTTTTCCGGCGATAAATCTTCGTACGGCACACCGCTGGGTTTAATGGCAAAAACCCCCTCGTTCCTGTCAACGGCGCTTACATTACCAAAGGTAAACAGCACCAGCCCCAGTTTGGGCAGTTGCATATTTGCCTCGTAAGCAGCTTGTTTTATTGCATCGTATTTGCTCATAATTCCGGCCTCTCCTAACCCCTCCGGCGGAGGGAAACTTGGTTACAGCGTTTGTTGTGTTTAATACTTTTCAGTTAGTGATTTCCACCACATTAAATTAGTTTCCTCTTCATAAACCCCGTTCAGCCAATAGCCGTTCCCAGCGCCTTGTATTTTTCGTAGCGCTTTGCATATAAAGCCACATTGGCTTTATTGGGTGTGTATTCCGCATCAAAGCCCTGGCCCATGACAGCCATAGCATCTTCCACCCTGTTATAAATACCGGCTGCGGTGGCAGCAAACATGGCTGCGCCTACGGCACAGGTCTGCTCGCTTTTGTGTATGCGTATAGGCATATCCATCACGTCTGCCATTACCTGCATGATGTATGGTGACTTACGCGCTACCCCGCCAAGACCTATAAGGCCTTTAACAGGTATGCCTTCACTGTTAAACCTGTCAACAATGGCTTTGGCGCCAAAGCAGGTGGCCTCTGCCAGCGCTTTAAATATTCTTGGCGCGTCGCTGCCGAGGTTAAGGCCCGCTATTGCCGCTTTCAACTCCTGGTTGGCATCGGGTGTACGGCGGCCGTTCAGCCAGTCAACCGCTATTTCCGCGTTTTCATCCAGCGGCAGCTTTTCAGCTTCAGCGCTTAACGCATGTATAATTTTACCCTGTATTTCTTTTTGCAGCAGCCCGGCAGTAACACTATCAATTATTGCAGAACTGTTTAATAAATTATGCAGTGGCCAGCTTAACACATTCCTCAACCATGCATACGTATCTCCAAAAGCGCTCTGCCCTGCTTCCATACCCATCATGCCGGGTATTACCGAGCCGGGCACCTGGCCGCATATTCCTTTAACCAGTTTACCGCCCACTTCCTGCAAGGGGGCTACAAGCATATCGCAGGTGCTGGTACCCATTACCTTGCTTAAATGGCAGGGTTCAATCTG
>DASZUX010000126.1:0-9248 GCA_035547455.1 Chitinophagaceae bacterium | reverse complement strand
CTAGAAACCAGGTATCGCCAAGGTTTGGTATATAATGCAGGGGGCTGTTATAATAAACCTGCTCATCCCAATAACCTTTTGTGTACTCAGTAAGGTCATAAACACCACTCATGCTTACGGCGCCGTTAATAATATCTGGCCGCTTTAAAAAAATATTCATGGCATGCAGGGCGCCAAAAGATGCGCCGCAGGTAAATATAAGCGTTTCGTTACTGCTGTTATTGCGAATAAACGGCACCACTTCATTATGCACGTACTCGTTAAACTGGTTTTGCCTAATGGCTTTATGGGCCGGTACCATGCTATCGTTCAGCCAGCTTTCTTTATTAATGCTGTTTATGCTGTATACTTTTATTTTACCCGAATTTATAAAAGGGCTTAAAGCATCAATAAGCTGAAACCGCTCATACTCCAAATAATCTGCCGCCGCAGTTGGTATCATCAGCAGTGCAAATCCATAATGGCCATACACAGCAACGGGCATCTCCATGTTTAACGCAGCACTATGCCATGATGTTACTTCTTTCCTCATAAATTTGGGTTAATAGATTTGTAATGAAGATACATGAAATTAGCCATAAATGCATGGCGCACAATTAAATAATGTTAATGATACTTAGGCGGGCCAAAAGCGCAAGCCGGTTTATATGCATACTCTTTTAATCTCGGCCCATAAATCCCTGTAGCATTGGGCGGCATAGCTGCTGTTGGCAAACTCAAATAATGGCTGGCGGTGTATGCCCATTTTTTCAACATCACTTAAATAGGGTATGTAGTTTTTGAAGAAAACCTTGTCTTTATAAAAGGCCTGTATAACCTCGTGGTGCAGGCTTTTACGATGATCTACCATGCTGAAAAAACATTTTAGTTTTGACTCGTCCAGGCTGTTTTCTTTAAAATAATTTAAAACGGTTTCGTATGAACGTATAGACAGTGTAGTAGGTATATTGGGCATTAAAATCCAGTCTGCAGCATTAAAAATATTTTCATGCAGCAGCGATATGCCGGGCGGGCAATCAAGTATAGCTACGTCAAAGTGTTTTAAGCCATTTAACAGGCTTTTTATTTTTTTCCTGCTCTGCTTCATTTCATCAAGTAGAATATCTGCATTCCTCGCGGAGAGGTCGGCTGGTATTACCCAAAGGTTTTCAAATGCCGAGTCTGCGACCGCGTCTTTCAATTCCATTTCATCTGTTAATAGTTTCCTGCTTTCATTTTTGGCAACAGTTTGCACATTCAGGTAAAAAGTGGATGAGCCTTGCGGATCTAAATCCCAAATAACTGTTTTCATTCCATCTGCGGCAGCAAGGTATCCAAGGTTTACGGCAGCGGCAGTTTTACCCACGCCACCTTTTAAGTTGTATAATGCCAGTACAGTCATAACAGATGATTATTATTGAAAAGTACAAAAAATGATTTAAAATTCAGCGCGGGTGCAGCAGCCAGCCGGAGTTTTGCTGTTTATTTAAAACCTGCTTTACCGGTAAAAGGTTGCTGCCTGGTAGTAAACATATTGCAGTTGTAATGCAAAACCGGCAGGTACCCGGGAAGGGTTTTGCTGCTATACTTTAGTGCATTGCGAAACAGCACGTTATGACCGTAGTTTATTTTATTATCTTTGTAAGGCGGGTGATGCCCGCATTTTTGAATTCCCGTCGTGAAAAACCGAGTGATGTTATTTAGCCCGCGCCATAAAAAAACTCTGTATAGGCACATATTTGTATTAGCGCTTTCCCTGGTGGCATTAAGGGCGGTGGCTTCAGACTCCCTGCAAACGCCTGTTGCGGTAAAAGGGGTGATTGACCTAAGAGACAAAAACCTAGAATCTTATAATTTTAACCTGCACGGGGAGTGGCAGTTGTACTGGCACAGGCTGCTTAAACCAGCCGAGGCGGATACTGCCCGCTTTAATTACACACCGTTTCCGCAATCATGGAATAAAGCAGGCTTACCACCTATAGGTTATGCAACATACAGGCTTACCGTATTATTGCCGGCAAAGCACCCGCCCCTTGCCATATTTGTGCCGGATGTGTACACGGCCTACCGGCTGTACGTAAACAGGCGGCTTTTTGCTAATAACGGCACCCCGGCAACAAGTAATAAGGAATATTCCCCCCACTGGATAAGTATAACACGCGAACTTACCACCAGTTCAGACACGCTGGTAATGGTGCTGCAGGTGGCAAATTTCCTGCACTCCAAAGGCGGTCCTTACAAGGAAATAGTGATTGGCGAAAAGGAAAGAATGCTTACTAAGGAAAGACGGGACCTGGCTTTTGATTTTTCGCTAGGGGGCTGCGTATTTATGAGCGGTTTATTTTTTTTAAGCCTGTATCTTTTTGGCAAACGGGACAGGGCCACCCTGTTTTTTGCCATTTTCAGCATACTATACAGTTACCGTGTTATTGGTACAAGAATGTACGTATTGCATTCAGCACTGCCCAATTTAAAGTGGGGCATATCAGTACATTTTGAATACCTAACGTTGTTTGCGTCAGTAGCTGCCTTTATGCTATATATGCGTTACCTGTACCCAGAAGATGTAAACAAAAAAATAATTAAAATAACAGTAAGCATTTCAGCAGTGTTTATTTTAATGACCCTATTTTTTTCGCCATATATATTTACAAAGCTTGTAACGCCATTTTTAATACTTGCATTTGCATACATTGTTTACATTTTATACGTGTACACCCGTGCGTTTAAAAGAAAAAGGCCGGGTTCAATTTTTGCGCTGCTAAGCACCTGCATAATGATGATTATTATGCTGACAATTGATCTTGAATATTTTGGACTTATAAGCTACTCAAGGCTGGTGCTGTTTGCAGGATATATTATTTTCTTCTTCCTTCAATCACTTATATTGTCATTCAGGTTTGCCTATGAATTAAAAAGAGCAAAAGACCAGGCTGAACAGGGATTGCGGGTAAAATCGGAGTTCCTTTCTACGATGTCGCACGAGATACGAACACCGCTAAACTCCGTAATAGGCATGAGTCACCTTATGCTGCAAAACCAACCGCGTGAAGACCAGAAAGAACAATTAAGCGTACTGCTGTTTGCAGCAGGGAACCTGCTGTCGATTGTAAACGATATTCTTGATTTTAATAAGATTGAGGCTAACAAAATAAATTTTGAAAGCATTGAAATGGATGTGCGGATGATTGCAGAAAATATTATAAATGGTTTAAAAGCTTCAGCAGTTGAAAAGGGTATTGAATTAAGGCTGGAGGTTGACGATGCGCTTAGGTATAATGTTATAGGCGACCCTACGCGCACGGGCCAGGTACTTACAAACCTTGTACATAATGCTATAAAGTTTACAAAAGAAGGATATGTACTGCTGTCGCTGCGTGTTGAAGATATAACTCCGGCAGAAATAGCCATAGCTTTTTCAGTAAAAGATACAGGTATAGGCATACCATACGAAAAACAACAGGTAATTTTTGAACAGTTTACCCAGGCGGACTCTTCAACCTCCCGCAGTTTTGGCGGTACGGGCCTTGGCCTTGCTATAAGTAAAAGCATTCTTGAATTGCAGGGATCGCAACTTAAGCTAAAAAGTATGCCCGGCAAGGGGTCTGAGTTTTATTTTACCCAAACTTTTCCTGTATTACCTGCAAAAACAAAGCCTGGTAAAGACGAGAAAAAGAAGATGACAGATGATGCCGGCGACCTAAAAGGTATTGCAGTATTGCTGGTAGAAGATAATGAAATGAATGTATTTGTAGCACAAAGCTTTTTGCAAAAATGGGGTGCAACAATAGATGTGGCTGTAAATGGCAGGGAAGCACTTGAAAAGGTGGATGTAAACAAACATAAAATTATTTTAATGGATATGCACATGCCTGAAATGGATGGTTATGAAGCAAGCCGCAGGCTGCGCGAAATGGGTGTGACCATGCCTATAATTGCACTAACAGCAAGTGTTCCCAAGAAAAATGAAGCAGACAAAATAAGTGCGGCAGGCATGAATGATATAATTATAAAACCATTTGATCCGCAGGAACTGCTTAGTAAACTGCTTCACTATCTTAACAGGACGGGAAATCACTTAGATAGTGTATAAAAATGTTATAATGAAAAATGGCAGGAAAGTTGTTAATACATCCTGAAAAAATTGAAGGCAATAACATTTTTGGGTTATTATACATTTGCAGAAACGTACATTTGCGTTGCACAAAAAAGTCCCCTATCCTCCTGTTAACCATTTAAAAAATTGTACATGAAAATGAATTATGCATTACTTGCCATTGCTGGCACTTCATTAATGTTCTCGTGCGTAAGCCCAAAAAAACTACGCGAGGCCGAAGCTAAGTACACACAGTTAAACGGCGCTTACCTTGAAGCGCAAGCCAAATTAAGAGACTGTGAAGGCATGAACAAAGACTCTTCAGCAGATTTTGCGCGGAAGAGGGCCGCTTATGAAAATCAAATAAAGTCGCTGAATGACCAGGTTGACTTTTTAAAACAAAACAACAACCAGGTTTTAGGCCAGTTAAAAGACCTTTCAGTTATTTCAAATTCCCAGGCGGAAAGTATAAAGAAATCGCTTGATAATATTGGCGCAAAGGATGCATATATTAAAGACCTGCAAGGTTCTATTGCCCGCAAGGACTCATTGAATATGCAGCTTGTTATGAACCTTAAAGGCGCTATTGGTGACCTGAACGACCAGGACATTAATATTAAAGTTGACAAAGGCGTTGTATATATTGACATTTCTGATAAATTGTTATTTAAAAGCGGTAAGTACGAGGTTACAGACCAGGCAAAAGTTGTTTTGGGCAAGGTTGCCGCTGTGCTGAAAAACCAGCCGGATATTGAATTTATGGTTGAAGGCCATACAGATTCAATACCTTATAAAAACGGGGTACTGCTTGATAACTGGGATTTGAGTGTTAAACGTGCGACTGCTGTTGTGCGCATACTGCAAAACCAGTATGGTATTCCGCCGGCACGCATGACAGCCGCGGGGCGCAGCGAATACCAACCAGTTGCTGATAACTCAACCGATGCAGGCCGCGCTGCCAACCGCAGAACACGCATAGTTATATTGCCACAGTTAGACCAGTTCTTTAAACTGCTGGAAAAACCTGCACAATAAAAAAGCATACATATAAAAGTAAACAACAAGGCCATCTGCAAAGATGGCCTTGTTGTTTAATAACATTTACAACGCTAAATTAAATCACATCTTTTCCAAATGGGGCAAGTGTAAGCTCCATAAGTTTAAGATGTTGTTTGGCAAACGGTATACCGATAATAGTAATTGCCAGCAGGAAAGCAAACACCAGGTGAACAACGGCGGTGTACAACCCTCCTGTTAATATCCATATAATATTGCATAGTAACGACAGGCAACCACCGCTGTGCCCGTTACTTACTACCTGCCTGCCAAAAGGCATTAGTTCAAGGCCCGCAATTTTAAAGCATTGTATGCCAAAGGGTATGCCTATTATAGTACAGCACAATACAACACCGCCCACAAAATAACCCAGCGCTGAAAGAAGGCCGCCGCATAATAGCCAGATAATATTGCCAATAAAGTTCATGCTTTTTGTTTTATAAGTAAATTTTGCTGCAAAACTAATTGCGCAATAAATTTATTGCGCCACAGCCAAAAATCAATACAATATTTTTTCAACCAGCGTAATATTTTTTGCAGTTTTATATAACAATAAAAAGTTCTCAGCACCTTTTGTTTGCGCGGCAATGCCTGGCCAGCTTTCTCCAAAATATTCACCTATTTTTTGTGTACCAAATCCTTCTATGCCGCCAATAATCACCACTGTACTTTTATTGGGCAACTTTATTTTACATAACAAAGCATAATCAATACCATCAGCACGGCCAGTGTAATATTTTTTGCCTTTTAGCGCAATACACTTTTCGGCGGGTAAAATTTCAAGCAACTCCGGCAACATTTTATTTTCACTCATCCATGCGGTAAGCATGTTGCCAAACAAGCCAATGGCAATAAGTGTGGCAGGGGCGCCTGTACCGGCTATACTTTCATTAAAAACATTTGCAGGAACGGGCTGTGGTACGGCAAGCCCATAGGTATCAAATAATTCGCTTATTATACGCTCTGTTTTTAAGTCGCTTTCCGCACCAAAGCTTATAGCGGGCAGGTCTTTATTCTCCTCTCCAAAGTTGTAGCTAATCATGCAGAAGTATACTTTTGTTTGCATGCCACAGGAAAGCAATTCGCAAAACTCCCCGCTTTTTTCAGTAACCGTATTGTTGTTTATGGCATTTAGGTACTCTTCAGCATCGGTAACATAACTGCTGTAATACTTATATGCTTTTAACAGGGGGTTTATTTTTTCACGAAAAGTTTCAAAGCTTCGTATCGGTATATTTAATACACGCGCTACTTTGTCTAATGTTTCTTCTCTTGCTTCGCGCAGGTAGTCTTTGGTTGTTTGGCAATAGCGGCTTATTTGGCGTGCCGTCTGCAAATCGGCAGCGGTACAGTGCGGGTTTATACGCAGCAAAAACTTTTTTACATCTGTTTCAGTAGGATGCTCTTTTCCGCACGCCTCTCTCAACTCCTTTATAAGGTAAATGCCAAATGCAGTTTTCGCGGTAGTGTATGATATTTGCTGAACCTTTTTTTGCATGCAGCGGAAAGATACTATTTGTTGAAATTAATGATTTTAAAAATGTACCGGTAAATAACGATTGCCTGTTTTAAACACTGCCTGTATTTTAACCTGCATTACATTCCTGGACACAGGCAGACTTACACTTTTATTACACCTGCCGCTGCAGTAGGTTTGTTTTATAAAATACAATAACGATGGCTACACTGCAACAAAACTCAACACCAGCAAAGGCGCCGGCAATTAATAATGCCGCAAATAACACAGCAGGCTTAACCGCTGCTGCCATTTTACAGCATCATGGTATTGGCAGACAACTTAAAGCCTTACCACGCTGCAACAGAATTGCCTGCTCAGCTAATTGCAAGCATAAATCAGCATTGTGCAGGGTTTAGACTTGTGCGGACTTATGCTTTTATTGCAGTAAGCAACTATATACGTTTGTATCATTAAACACATATCAATAACTAAAAATTTATAAACGATGGCTACCATGACTCCTACTATGGCCCCCACCATGATGCCCGAAGGCAAGCTGGTGGATGATTTAAAAATTCCCGGTAACCCTTCTGTAGCAAGATTTGTTGCCCGCCTTAATGATCGCAGTAACGGTAAACCGCTGAGAGTGCTTAGCGAAGAAGACTGGCAATTTTGGCAAAACAACGGCTATGTAATTATACACAATGCAGTACCCAAAGAAAACATTGATAACCTTGTAAAACTGCTATGGGAGTTTGAAGAAAAAGATCCCGGCAACCCCAACACCTGGTATCGCCCTGCACGTAAGGATATTGAGATGGTGGAGTTGAAAAATACAGGGATGATTGAAATATATAATCACCAGTACCTGTGGGATAACCGGATGTACCCCAAAGTGTATGATGCATTTGCAGATATATGGGGCACTGAAAAACTGTGGGTAACAATTGACCGGGCTAATCTAAACTTCCCGGTAAGGCCGGAGCTTGATTATGAAGGATTTATACATTGGGATATTGATACAAGCCTTAACCCAAAACCGGTAAACGTGCAGGGTACTATAAGCCTTGTAGATACTGATATTGATATGGGAGGCTTTCAGTGCATACCCTGGTTATACAGAAACTTTGAAGAATGGGTAAAAACCCAGCCGGCAGACCGTAATCCCTTCAGGCCCGATACTACAGGCCTTGAGATTGAAAAGATAACCACAAAGGCAGGCGATTTGCTTATTTTCAACAGCATGCTGGCCCACGGAATACGTAAAAACACCGGTACCAGGCCACGTATGGCCCAATATGTTTCAATGTCGCCGGCGCTTGAAGATAATGAAAGCCTGCGCCAATGGAGAATTACAAGCTGGAGGGACAGGGTTGCCCCTGAAGGGTATGCTTTTCCCGGCGATCCAAGAAAATGGGAACAAACACGCTATGAAAGGGCAGAACTTACTGAACTTGGAGAAAAGCTGCTCGGTTTAAAGCGGTGGTAAAGCTGTTTTAACTGTTATTATTGTATAAACCCGGGTAAACGAGCCCGGGTTTATTTTTTTGCACCCGTAATATTTATAACAGGTAAAACCGGGGCATTTTTTACTGTTTTGCCTTCTGTTTTTTGCTTATAATAGATTATTAATCAAAATATAGTCTTCAAAATGGCGTTTAAGTATCTTTGGTATGATATTTTCTGTAAAACCGCACAATTAAAACGGCAGCCAAAGTAAATAACCTGCAAAGCCGGCAAAACCCTTAAAAAATCTGTGTGGCACACTTTGTTAATTCGGTTTATTTGCGTGAATTTTGCAGGCATTTAATAATAAATACAACCACGGGGAGTAAAGATATAAATGGGACTTTTCAATTTTTTTACGCAAGAGATAGCGATTGACCTGGGTACAGCAAATACCCTGATTATACATAACGACGAAGTAGTAGTAAATGAACCTTCAATAGTTGCGCTTAACCGGAATAACCCTAAAGAAGTGCTGGCTGTGGGCAAACGCGCCCTGATGATGCACGAAAAGACGCACGAAAGCATACGTACCGTGCGGCCGCTGAAAGATGGGGTTATTGCTGATTTTAACGCCGCAGAGCTTATGATAAGGGAAATGATTAAAATGATCTATCCCAAAAAACCGCTTTTTCCGCCAAGCTGGAGGATGATGATTTGTATTCCGTCATCAATTACCGAGGTAGAGAAACGTGCCGTGCGTGACAGTGCGGAGCAAGCTGGTGCCAAGGAAGTTTACCTGATACACGAACCAATGGCTGCTGCCCTGGGGATAGGTATTGACGTGGAGGAGCCTGTAGGTAACATGATTATTGATATAGGCGGTGGCACCACAGGTATTACAGTAATAGCCCTTGCCGGTATAGTATGCGACCAAAGCATACGTATTGCCGGCGATGAGTTTACGGCAGATATTATGGAGGCACTGCGCCGTTACCACAGCCTGCTTATTGGTGAAAGAACCGCTGAGCAGATTAAGATACAGGTAGGCGCTGCTATGAAAGACCTTGATACGCCACCCGACGATATACCTGTAAATGGCCGCGACCTTGTTACTGGCATTCCCAAACAAATCATGGTAAGTTTCCAGGAAATTGCAGAAGCATTAGATAAATCAATATTTAAAATTGAAGAAGCCATACTTAAAGCGCT
>DASZUX010000125.1:0-5115 GCA_035547455.1 Chitinophagaceae bacterium | reverse complement strand
TCTTCAAATCGCACTTTAATATATTGCCATCCGCTTACCACGCTTCCTGTCAAAAAAACTATTTGCAGGGGGACGCAAATAAGTCGTAACGGGTATTTTGCGACATTTAATATCGTTTATTTGTTCTAAAAGTATATTTTTTTCCTCCTTTTTGTACTCATAGTTAACATTTGAGGCACCACAGATAAATTTTTCCCCTCCGTACACAGGCAATTCCAGGCCTAATTTCATTTTGGCTAATTATAAATAGCCACCGCCAATTTATTGATAACCCAAAACGATTGCTGATGACAAACCCAAGCAAAAACTATCTACCGGAACCAGCATATTAGCAGGATCCGTAAAACAAACCTGGTTACACACCTTTCAGGCGCTTCAAAATGCGCCGTTTCCATTAACACAGTAACAAAATAATTGCTTAAGTATGAGAAATGAAAAATGTATGCGGCTGATAAAACCCGTATTATGGGCGTTTATATCAGCATTTATTTCTATCACCCAATCGTCTGCCCAGGGCACAGCCCGGTTAATAACCGGCAAGGTAACTACTGCGGTTACCGGTGGCAGCATTGCAGGTGCAACCATTACCGTAAAGGGTACTAAAAATACCGTAACATCCGGTGAGAGCGGTGTATTTAGTATTATGGCGCAAACCGGCGATGTGCTGGTAGTGTCTTTTGTAGGTTATAAAACCCAGGAAGTAAAGGTCGGCAGCGGTTCAGCCGTAGCAGTGGAACTGGCTGAAGATTACAGCACCCTGCAGGATGTAGTGGTTTTGGGATATGGTAAGATGAAAAAAACCGACTTAAGCAGTGCAGTAATGTCTATTTCTGCTGCAGACCTGCAACGCACTGTAAACGTTACGCTGGATGAAGCCCTTTTGGGTAAGGCATCCAACGTATATGTATCGCAAACAAGCGGGCAACCCGGAGCCGGCGCCTCAGTTATAATAAGGGGGGTGAGCACTGTTACCGGCAACTACCAGCCTTTATACGTAATTGACGGTGTGCAGATAAGGCCAAGCCTGCCCACAGGGGGCGCCTATAACCAGCCTGCCAGCTATGGGAATGAACTTGCAGGTCTGAATCCGGACGATATTGAGAGCATAAGCGTATTGCAGGGGCCAGCAGCCACCTCTATTTATGGGGCCGCCGGCGCCAACGGGGTATTGATGATTACCACCAAACATGGTAAAGCCGGGCAAACAAAAATAAATGCCAGCACTTTATGGACTTTACAGGATAAACCGGACGAGCGCCCTGTAATGGATTTGCAGCAATATGCGGTATATATACAAAAATTGCAGAAACTGGGCTTAGTAGGTGTAGAACCCGCGGAACTGGCAGACCCTACTATACTGGGCAAGGGTACCGATTGGCAGGATGCGCTGTTTCGTCGTACGCTGCTGCAAAAACATTCGCTTTCTTTAAGCGGCGGTACAGACAGAACTACGTTTTATTTTTCTGCCGATTATCTCTCCCAGGACGGGGTGGCACTTGGCTCAGGGTTTGACAGAGGTTCTGTAAGGCTCAATCTTGATAACCAGGCCAATAAATGGCTTAAAGTGGGTACTAATTTAAGCGCTTTTGTTACCAGGGAAAAAGTAAATACCTCCAGCGGCAATATTATAAATATTGCTATTTCTCAAAACCCCACTATACCGGTAAGAAACCCGGATGGGTCGTTTGGCGGCCCTTTGCCTGAACAGGCCCAGTATACCCAAACCAATCCCGTGGCGCTGGCGCTGCTGAATAACAACTACAATAGTTCTTTTGGCGCAATTGGCAGCCTGTATGCTGATGTAACGCCTATACCCAACCTTGTTTGGCATACTGAAGTAAACGGCAATTACACTTTTACAAATAATTATACATTCAATCCTTCATACACGCTTGGTGCTTTTGTAAACCCCAATACCCAGGGTGGCAGGGCTAGCGCTAACAATTATTGGGTGTCCCTTAATACAAGGTTGCAGTATGATTTAAAAATAAACAAGCACAGTATTACAGCCATGATAGGCCACGAGGGTTCTCAATATAAATATGAAGGCTTAAGTGGAAACGGTCAGCACTATTCCACCAATTCAGTACAGGAGTTAAGCGTTGCAGACCCGCTTACACAACAAACGTCCAGCTACAGGGGTGATGGCGCCAGCGAATCATACTTTGGTCGCCTGAATTATATATACGATAACAAATACATTTTGCAGGGAGTGATAAGGCGTGACGGCAGTTCAAATTTTGGCGCCAATAACCGTTTCGGCACTTTCCCTGCAGTTTCAGCAGCCTGGAAAATATCAGACGAGAAATTTATGAAAAACCTGCGTTTTATTGATGAGCTAAAATTGCGCGGGGAGTATGGTATTTCAGGCAATACCGGCAATAATGGCGGAGCTATTTATTCAAACCTGTATGCAGCAGCAACTGTATGGGGCGGTGGCTTTTTGCCTGCAAACTTCCCTAACCCGGACCTTAAATGGGAGCAGGATAAGGCAACCAATGTAGGGTTTGACCTGCACATGTTTAACAACAGGGTAGAGGTAATAGCTGACGCTTACATTAAAAAAATATCTAACCTGATACTTGTAGCCTCTGGCCCCGGTTATCTTGGGGGCAGCCTTAGCGGTGGCTATGGCGGTTTGCTGAGCTGGCCTACTGAAAACTACGGTGGCATGGAAAATAAAGGTTTTGGGGTTACGGTTAATACTGTAAATATCTCCAATGCTAAATTCCAATGGAGGACCGGTTTTAATTTCTCAGTGGACAGGAATAAGGTTACAAAACTGGTGGCGCCAATCCTTACACAATATTATTCTTCCACCAATAATAGCCAGGCTGAGTTTCTTACAGAGGTTGGCCAGCCCATCGGGATGATTACCGGTTATTGGGCAGAAGGATTGTTTACGGATTATAAAGACATTGCATCTCATGCAATTCAAACATCCAACGGTGTGCTCACTATTAACCCCACGCAGGGCTCATGGGTGGGCGATGTGAAATTTAAAGACATTAGCGGGCCTGATGGCAAACCGGATGGCATTATAGATAACAACGACCGTATCATAATTGCAAACCCATGGCCTAAATTCACTTATAACTTCAACACTTCGTTCAGCTACAAAGGTTTTGATCTTAACCTGTTTTTTACAGGGGTGTACGGCAACAAAATACTTAACCTTACCCGTTACCAGAACGAGATGCCATTAGGTGTAGGGCCATACAGCAATCACTATATAAGCGCTGCAAATTTTGCTGTACCCAGTAGTTTGGATGCTGCTGATGCACTGTCAGTAACATTGCTTAATCCTGGCACTAAAATCTACAGGCCCACACAGGCTGACCCTAATGGTAACGTGAGAATATCCCAGTGGGATGTAGAAGATGGCTCGTACCTGAAACTTAAAAACGTACGTTTAAGTTACCGCGTGCCGTCAAAATACCTGTCGTACACCAAAGTGATTAAAGGAGCTGTGCTGGTTGTACAGGCGCAAAATGTATTCACTATTACCAAGTATACAGGCTTTGACCCCGAAGTAGGTATGTATAACTATAAAGGCGTTACCAATATTGTGGGTATGGACGAAGGCCGTTATCCTTCTACACGTTCTTACTCCATAAGCCTCGCGCTTGATTTTTAAAGAGATACTGAAGTTTATTAAAGCAAAAAAAATGATTATGCGACAGATATTATACCAGTTAACCGCATCGCTGCTTTTGCTGCTTGCCGTGCAGGGATGTAAAAAGGAATTTTTAAACCGCCCCCCGCTATCGGCCCCAACAGCAGGTACTTTCTATGAAAACGATGCGGATATTCTTGCCGGTACCGGGCCTTTATACAATGCTTCATGGGGGCCTTATAATGGCACAACCATGAATGCTATTGGCGATGTGCTGGGCGGAAACCTTATATGGGACAACTACAATAACAGGGGAGCCTATATTAATTTTTCAGTTTCTGCAACGGATGCCAGTGGTGCGCTGCAATCAGCTTATAATGCCTTTTGGTCAGTTATAGCCAATGCCAATGTCGTGGCATTTAATATTCAGAATGCACCAGCAGGGGCAAGCGAAGCAGGCCGTAACTCCGGCCTTGCAGAATGCCGCTTTATGCGTGCGGCCGCCTATTATTACCTGGCCTTAAACTGGGGGCCTGTACCGATTATATACGACAATATAACCCAGTTGGGAGATTCATCAATACGCCGGAATAACCTTGACGATGTGTGGAAGTTTATAATTATGGATTTAACATGGGCAAAGAACAATCTTGCTGCCAACCCGCTGCAACCGGGGCGCATAACAAAATGGAGCGCTGAAGGCATGCTTGCCCGTGCATATCTTATACGTTCGGGGCTGGGTGGCACAGGCGGCACCCGTAACCAGGCTGACCTTGACAGCGCCAAATATTATGCAGGCGATGTATGTAATAACAGCGGCCTTAGCCTTATGCCAAACTATTACGATTTATTTACCAGCAAAAACTTTAGCGGCACTACCGTACCGGCTGAATGCTTATTTGGTTTGTACTGGGTACCGAGCGGTACATGGTTTGTGCAAAATCACATGCAGGCTAACCTTGCCTACAGTTCGCTAATAACACAAACAGGTGATGGTTGGGGTGGTTCATTTGGCGCAGCACCCAGCCTGCTGGAATATTATTTTGACCCAAAGAACAAAGCGGATTCTGTAAGGAGAAGGGCATCATTCTTTATGCCCAATGATTACTATCCTGACATAAACCAGGCTGCCGGGGGATGGCATGTTGATACTGCTCTGTTTAACAATGGTAAAATTTATGCTCCCGGCCAGAGTGGCAATGGTGGTACCGACCATGCTTATATAAAGAAAAATGTAGTGGGCTCACCCGCTGACAATGGTGGTCTTGGGGGGCAGCAAAATGTAAACCTCAACACGCACATGCTGCGCCTTGCAGAAATATACCTGGTATATGCAGATGCTATTTTGGGCAACAGCGCCTCTACTTCAGATCCCGAAGCTTTGAAATACTTTAACGCAGTTAGAACACGCGCAGGGGTAGCGTCCAAAACATCTATAACGTACGATGATATCTTCCTGGAAAAGAAAATTGAGTTTGCCTTTGAAGGGCATGCCTGGT
>DASZUX010000124.1:0-7983 GCA_035547455.1 Chitinophagaceae bacterium | reverse complement strand
AGAAAGGGTCACGCCACCCAGTAAAATATCTTTGCCTTCCACCTGTTTCAGCCTTAGTATTTCTTCTGTTAGGCCGGTACGTATAACTGTCGTGTTTTTATCTTCAACATTATCCAATGTTTTTGAGAAAACTACTTTTGGGGTCGCATCGAATGCGAGTGCAAAATCGTTGAGTGCTTTTGTTGGTGCAGACTGCTTTTTTGCCATATCAGGCCAAAAAGGAACCATTAATTCATAGGTTTTGCGCCCATATACAAGCAGGCCGGCGTCCCGTATAAGCTGCGTAAAATAGTCGTGTATATCCTCAGTGGGCGTCATTTTGGTGTGGTCGCAACAGCCATCAAGGCTTATATTGATTGCAAAAATTAGTTTTCTCATTTCATTTTTTTGGTTTTTCCTGCTCGCTTAATTCATGCCCCCGTTTAAGGCAATCGTCTGGCCGGTAAAGTAAGAGGCATTATCAGAAATAATATATTCAGCCAGGGCGCAGATTTCTTCGGGGTCGCCAAACTTTTTCACAGGTATTTCTTTAAGAATGGTTTCCTTCAAACCTACTGGTATGTCATCAACCATGCCGGTATCCATATAACCTGCTGCTATATTGTTAACAGTAATATTTTTATCAGCAATCTCTATAGCCACCGTTTTTACAAAGCCTGCTAAGGCTGCTTTGGACGCGGCGTAGGCTGAGGAGCCGGCAAGCCCTGCAGATGCTATAACGCTGCTTATATTAATAACCCGGCCCCAGTTGTTGGCCCTCATTAGCGGCAGGCAATGTTTGGTGGTTAAAAATACGCCTGTAAGATTGGTATCTATAACAATTTGCCAATGCTCCAGCGGCAGCTTCCACGACATGCCGTTTTTAATAACGCCGGCATTATTAATCAAAATATCTATCGTGCCAAAATCTGTTTTAATGGCGCTTACCATCTGCTCAATTTCCTGCTCATTTCTTATATCGGCTTTATAGGTAATAATTTTGCCGGGGAGTGTGCCTGTATTTATGCTGGCAATATTTATCTTGTTGTTAAAATAATGCAGCGCCATATTATAGCCCCGTAATAAAAAATACCTGGAAAGGTGTGTGCCGATACCACCCGAAGCGCCTGTAATAAGTATTGTTTTTTTAGGTGTGCCCATTGTTGTTGTATGGCTTTGCAGGTTTTTATTGTACGCAATCAAAACACTTTACTAAGTGTATGTAATGTTTATCTAATGTAACTCATTTTTTTTGATTCTATAAAATCCGGTCGCCGCATGCATCTTCATTTTATTATATTTTCACTGGTAGTAACATGCTTTTGCCTTCAGCGGTAAAACATACCGGCCTTTGCCATTTTTGTTTTACTTTAACAGCCAATTAATAATAGTTATGTTTAACCGCAGAGAACTGCTTAAGTTGTCAGGCGCGGCGTCGCTTGCTTCCTTGTTTCCCATATCATTCACGCGTGCTGCTGCCGAGCGTATTGCAAAAGGGCCGTTTCGTTTTAGTCTTAATACCAGTACTATCAGTGGCCAAAAACCGGGTTTGCTGGGGTATATTGAAATTGCTTCTAAAGCAGGTTATGACGGCGTAGAACTTTGGATAAACGATATAAGAGATTATTTGGCCAAAGGCAATACGATACAATCGCTGGCAACTTATCTTAATAAAAAAAATATTGCAGTAGAAAATGTTATCAGCTTTACTACCTGGATGGTAGATGATGGGACACAGCGTAAAGCAGGTTTGGCGGCGCTTGAAGATGAAATGAAAATAGCAGCGGCACTTGGCTGCAGCCGTATTGCAGCACCACCGGCAGGCGTTGAAGCAGGTAAGCCGGTTAACATTGAGGAGGCCGGTAAACGATACCGCGAAATACTGCAGCTTGGCAGAAAATATAATGTAATGCCACTGCTTGAGTTTTGGGGTGCTTCCGGCACTTTATATAATTTTGGCCAGGCACTGGCAATAGCTGCTGAGGCAGATGATGCTGAGGCACGCATTTTACCGGATGTGTTTCATTTATTTCGCGGCGGCTCTGGCTTCAACTGTCTTAACCTGGTAAACGGTAAGGTGATTGACATTATTCACATGAACGATTATCCTGGTAACAAACCTGTTAGGCAGCAAACCGATGCAGACCGTGTGTACCCCGGCGATGGTGTTGCGCCCTTTAAGCAAATACTAACATTTTTAAAAAACATGGGCGGCACCAAAGTGCTTTCGCTGGAGCTGTTTAACCACGCATACTGGCAACAGGATGCCCTGCAGGTAGCCACTACAGGCCTGCAAAAAATGAAGCGCCTTGTAAACGAGGTAATGACAGAGTAACAGCGTGTGATGTTGCGCTTGTTTCCATAAAGTAAGCTATCCTTTTTTATCTACGAGGGAGTTTATCATCAATTCAAGCAGGTGTTCATTATTGCCGTCAATGGTAAAATTGCTGTACACTACCTGCCCCTGCCTGTCAATTAAAAAGTTGGTGGGTTCACCGTGTACTTTATATACATCTTTTGCCCATTGTTCTGTGCCGCGCAGCGGCGTAAAGCTGTATTTGGTACCTTTCATAAAAGGCAATACATATTCGTCTTGCTCGGGCAGTACGTTAATACCAAGATAAGCAATATCACTCATGGTATATTTGCGCAACACGTTTTCAAAATGCGGCATTTCGCCCCTGCACGGGCCACAGCCGGGAAACCAAAAAGTTAGCAGCACTACTTTGCCTTTATAATCTTCCAGTCTGGCCTTAGCGGCTGAGGTATAGGTACCCAGGCTAAACGCTGGCGCAGGTTTGGTAAATTGATTGCGTATGGCCCAAATATCCTTTTCAATTTGGGTGTTGCTCTTACCAAGTTTACTCCCATAATTTGCAATGACTGCGTATATTGCATCATCCGGATTTTTAGCCTGTACCAATACCAGGCTGTCATACGCTTTGGCGGTAAAGCCTGCGGCATCCAAAATCCTGGCCTTAAATAAGGCCACAGTGTTGGCTGCACCAGAGTAACGCGATGTTTTTAGCTGTGCCGTTTTTGCCAGCGCTTCATCAAACTTTTTTTCGCTTGCAAGCGCTGATATTGCAACAATACTTTTTGCCAGTAGCAGCTTTTGCCCAAAATCATCGTTGTCGCCCATGGCTTCAGCTAATGCAATGGCTTTATCTGTCATGCCCTCCTGTATATATACGTCAAACAAATTGCTCATTCCACTGGCAGACCAATTGAATTTATCCGGCGGGTACAACTTTTTTAATTGTTCGCCGATGGCAATTTTTTCTTTATTACTGTGCGACCGTTGCGCCAACCAGTACAAACCCTGCGCACCGCGTTCGCTGGCGGGAAACCGCTTTACAAGTTCCCATGTTTTTTTATGCCACTCCGCAGTATCAATGTCACGGAAAGAATCTGCATAGTAAAATGCGTAAGCCGGGTTTGCAGTGTCAGCAGTGGCGGCTTTCCCCATGTAAGCGCGTGCCCCCGCATTATCGCCCCAGCGCTCTGCATCAATGGAAAGCATAAGATACACCTCGGCATTGTTTGGCTGCAATGCCACTACTTTTAGAAGGTACGGTTTTGCTTTAGGACTTTCTGCATTATAATAATTCTCGCCAAGCGCGTATGGAAATATAACTGACTTTGGGTACCGCGTTATCCATTCATTCAACTGTGCGATTGCAGTATCGTTGTTATTGCCCATCAGGAAGAGGTATTGTTGCAACGGCAGCAGGCTGCCAGTGTTAGCAACAATTACTTTCCTTAACGAGTCAATGGTATTAGGCGTGCGTGGTATATCAAGCTGCCATGCATTATCTACAGCAACATTTACCATTTGCCTCACCCGCAGGGTTGTATCACCTGCATCCCACGCTTTTACAAGATAGTTAATACATTGCCTGTCTTTTGCTTTGTAATAAGCTTCACCCAAAGCATATACAAAGTTTGCAGAGCGTGGAAACTGTTTTATCCATATATCAAACTGGTGGGCAACGGTATCATTTTTGTAGCCAAGTACGTTAATGTACTGCTGCAGCGCTGCTAAATCGCCGCTACTTGTTTCAATTGCTTTTTTAAGAGAATCAAGTGTTTTATCTCTTGCAGTTGCTTGTGCGATGCTGCTAAGCGACAAAAACATACAGGCTGTAATAGCTGCAAAGCGTTGTAAAATATATATTTTCATATATGTTTATACTTGACTGATAATGAGCAGGCAAGCTAAAGTAATTAAAAATACCTACTACTAACTAAATATTTAGTTATGGTGAATAGCTAATATGGGATGCACCAGGCATATAAGCTGGCTTAAATGCCCCTGTAAATTTTCTTATTTGGCATAATGCCCCTCTTGCTATACTGCCTGGTTAATATAATATTGCAACTACACTTTTCCCCGGGGTTGGGGTTATTAAAGCAAAATATGAAAACGATATACGACCCGGCAACGTTGAACGAATTGACTGCACGCATTTCAAAATTAAATATGCAGAGCACCGCGCAATGGGGCAAGATGAATGTTTACCAAATGCTGCGCCACAACACATTGTGGGAGGAGATGATGCTGAGAAAAATAAAATTCAGGCGCGTGTTTATCGGCCGCATTTTTGGCAAAATAGCGCTGAACGATTTAATAAAGGATGACCGTCCTTTAAAGCGTGGTATGCCAACAATAAAAGGTTTTGCAATAACGGATACAAATGGTAACATAGAAGAAGAAAAGAACAAATGGATTGCATTGCTTAGAGAACATGCCGGCAGTACAGGCAAAATGTTTTTCCATCCGTTTTTTGGTAACATGACAAAGGAGCAAACGGGCAGGCTTGCATATAAGCACAGCAATCATCACCTGCAGCAATTTGGTTGTTAACGCCCGGTTATCTGCGGGTGTTCAACAGCGTAAGCGTAACTGCGGGTAAAGTTATATTTGTTATCCGACCGATCCTGTTTACAAGTCGGCACCTTTTGCCGGCGCTTAATTTTCACATTCACAAATGTTTCTTTAGCTCGCCGCTATTTTACATTTAATCATTCTTAATTCACCGTTGCGTTAAATTTTTCTACATTTGCGGCTCATTGAAGTGTAAGATTGACACTATTGACGGATAAATCAATGCAAAAAGTAACCTCCGGATGAAAGTTATCATACCCGTAGCCGGCGCTGGCGCCAAGCTGCGGCCACATACATATACACAGCCAAAAGCATTAATACCTATTGCGGGTAAAACTATACTCAGCTTTATTGTTGACCAATTACATAGTGCAGGGCTTAATGAATTTATTTTTATCGTAGGTTACCTGGGTGAAAAAATTGAGGAGTATGTAAAGCAGGCGTTTCCACACCTTACCTGCCATTGCGTTTACCAGACAAACAGGCAGGGGACAGCGCATGCTATTGAACTTACCAAAAACATTGTTGGCAATGACGAAGTATTTGTTACACTGGGCGATACTATTTGCGAGTATGATGTGCAGGAGGTACTGGCAAGCCCTTACAGCATGCTGGGCATAAAAAAAGTAGACGATCCGCAAAACTTCGGTGTTGCCGTTGTGGACAATGAAGGATTTATAGAGCACGTAGTTGAAAAGCCCAGCATACCAAAAAGCAACATGGCACTGGTAGGATTGTATAAAATTAAAGAGACAAATATTTTATATCAATGCCTGCACCACCTGTTTGAACAAAACATAAAAAGCCATGGAGAATATAATTTAACTGATGCGCTGGACTGTATGTTAAAACGGGGTGCAAAGTTTAAATCGTTCAGGGTTAAAAACTGGTTTGATTGCGGCAAGCGCGAGTCGCTGCTGGAAAGCAATGCTACGCTGTTAAAAAAATTTGGCGGCGACGTGCATCCGAGTGTACAGAGTCAAAGTTCTATTATAGTACCGCCGGTAAGCATAGGGCCCGGCTGCATATTACAAAATGCCATTATCGGGCCGCATGTATCTATAGGGGCAGATACCAACATTCAATATTCCATTGTACGAGACAGTATTATTGGCTCATATACAACGCTGTTTGAAGTGGTAATAGATAATTCTCTCATCGGCAGCGATGCCAGCGTAAAGGGCTTAAGCCGCAGCCTTAATATTGGCGACAATACAGAGATTGATTTTGGATAGAACAAGCCCATCATTTATTAACGTAGAACAGTAGGCTCTCCATCTTTCTTTGGTGGTAAACCGCAGGGAGGTTATTGTACAGGTATCCTTTTTTGTTTCAAAAGGTTGGTATGTATTGTCTCATTCTATTTCCCCCTTATTCCATTTTTCGTACCTGTTAAATTTTGACCAATTGCCCAAGCCAAGCTCTTTTATCATGCGGCAAAATTTTTTTTCGCACGGTAAGCCCAAGTTACTTTTAACCGGGTACATATTTTCTCTTAAAGCTGTAGTTAAAAATTAAAATCATTATACGTTTGCAGGTGTATTAACTTGCCTGTAATTATGCAAAATAACTCTTTCTCCAACCGCATTACCCGGCTGTTTGATATACAATATCCCATCATCCAGGCGGGTATGGTATGGGCCAGCGGCTGGCGACTGGCCAGTGCGGTGAGCAATGCAGGGGCGCTGGGCATTATAGGCAGCGGCAGCATGTACCCTGATGTTTTACGGGAACATATACAGAAATGCAAGGCCGCAACCAGTAAGCCTTTCGGGGTAAATATACCATTGCTTTACACAGACCTGGAAAGGCATATACAGGTGCTTCTTGAAGAGGGAGTAAAAATTGTAGTTACCTCTGCAGGCAACCCCAAAACCTGTACGCCTGTTTTTAAAAAAGCAGGTATTACCGTGGTGCATGTGGTAAGCAGTAGCAGGTTTGCAAAAAAAGCGGAAGAAGCCGGCTGCGATGCCGTGGTGGCGGAAGGCTTTGAAGCAGGCGGGCATAATGGGCGCGAGGAAACAACAACATTAGTGCTGGTGCCGGCAGTATGCAACGCAGTAACTATTCCCGTAATCGCAGCGGGCGGTATTGCCACGGGAAGGCAAATGCTGGCCTGCATGGTAATGGGTGCAGAAGGAGTGCAGATGGGCAGCAGGTTTGTGTGCAGCACGGAAGCTTCATCTCACCAAAACTTTAAAGAGGCCGTGATACATGCTGTTGAAGGAGATACTATGCTGGCCATGAAGAAAACCGTGCCGGTGAGATTGTTAAAAAATAAGTTTTATGATGAGGTGCATAAGGCAGAACTGCGCGGCGCTGCTGAAGAAGAATTGAAGACCTTGTTAGGCCGCGGCCGCGCTAAACAGGGAATGTTTGAAGGTAACCTTGACGAAGGTGAACTGGAGATTGGTCAAACTGCATACCTGCTGCACAACATACAACCTGCTGCGGAAATAGTGCAGCAGGTGTGGAACGATTTTGCCATTGCGCTTGGCAACCCCCTGGAAAATAGATAGACTTATATGCAATATGTATGGCTTGCCACCGCGTGGTTATTGTTTGGGCTGCTGCATAGTGCGCTGGCCGCAACAACGGTTAAGCAAACGATAGCTGCAGCTATGCGGAATGCGTTCCCTTATTACCGTCCCTTGTACACAATGTTTGCCACGGGCAACCTGGTTGCAGTTTTATATTGCCACCTGCAAATACCTGTGCGGTTGTTGATGCGGAGCAGCATTATCGAAAAAATAGCGGCCATTGTAATGTTTATACCTGCTGTTATTGTTCTGGCGGCAACCATACGCAAATATTTTATGAACCTTAGTGGTATTGATGTACTCCTGAATCGCCCGCCCGTGCCACTGCAACTTGAAACAACCGGCTTGCACCGCTACATGCGCCACCCGTTATACAGCGGCACGTTGCTGGTGGTTTGGAGCATATTTGTATGGCAGCCCTCCATAGCCAACCTTGTTTCCTGCACTTGTATAACCATTTATACGCGTATAGGTATTTATTTTGAAGAGAAGAAGCTTTTACTGGAATTTGGGGAGGAATATAAACAGTACAGGAAGAAGGTGCCGATGCTGCTACCCCGGGTGTAGCGGTAAAAT
>DASZUX010000123.1:0-4623 GCA_035547455.1 Chitinophagaceae bacterium | reverse complement strand
TACCTGGCCGGAAGGCACCGTGTGTAACCGAAGTGCCTCACAACGATGGCGACCCTGACGGGACTCGAACCCGCGACCTCCGCCGTGACAGGGCGGCATTCTAACCAACTGAACTACCAATCCGTTCCCAACTTTGTGTTACCACTTCGTTTTTCGGGACGGCAAAGATAAGGGTAAACATGTTTCTTCAAAAACTTTATTTAAAAAAATTGAGGAATTTTTCAATGCTGTATTAAACAACATTTGGCCGGGCCGGTAATAGTTATTACAGGCTAAAAATAATTATACACAATACAAACAAAGCAATAAATGTGTACAGGTAATCTTTTTCAGCCAGGTAGCCTATTAAACCAAATATAATGCGGGCAATGGGGGTAGCTATTAATACAAGCACCCCAAGTTGTATTATAAACCGGCCTTTGCCCATTAAGGCATTTTTAAAAATATCCTTTATATCACGCAGGCTGCCCGGCTCACTTAAAAAAGAATGATAGTTTGCTACTGTATGTCCATTGTTTAGTAAATAAATAATACCACCGGTAAGTACTAATAATGCAGAAAGCGTAACCCCTGACCTTAGTACTATACCCATAATCGTCTCCAGGTCTTTATCGTTCATTTTTGCAAAAAATTTCATAATTTATATTTGATGTGTTAAACCATTATAAATCATCTCAGCAGCAAGTAAGGTTATAACAACCCCAAATACAAGCCGCAATACCCTGGTTTTTGATTTTACCAGTATTCGCGAGCCTGCAATAGCGCCGAGTAATACCCCCAATACCACGGGGAAAGAAAGACCGGGATCAATATAACCGCGTTGTAAATAAAGCCCCGCGCTTGCCGCTGCAGTAACACCAATCATAAAATTACTTGTAGCAGTAGATACTTTAAAGGGTATGCGCATAATATTATCCATTGCAATAACTTTTAAGGCCCCAGACCCTATACCTAAAAGACCTGAAATAATACCTGCGGCCATCATCATAAAAAAGCCTCCGGCCACATTAATTACCTGGTATGATTTTATGCCTGTTAAAGAAGGGTAAGTGCCGTTTAGGCGTAACCAATATGCCAGCCTTGTACTGGTAGCAGGCAGTTGCGCCTGTTCTTTTTTCGCAAAGGAAGATATTGCCGCAAATATGAGTACCGCCCCAAATATTACAGCAATAATGTATGGCTGGGTATAAATAGCAATATACGCGCCCATTATTGCGCCGGTTGTTGTTGCAACCTCCAGGAACATGCCTATTCTTATGTTTGAAATGCCCTCCTTTACATAAGCCGCAGCAGCCCCGGAAGATGTTGCTATTACACTTACCAGCGAAGTGCCAATTGCATAATGTATATCAACTTTAAAAACAATGGTTAACAGGGGAATTAATATAACACCACCGCCTAAACCCGTTAATGAGCCAACCAGCCCGGCTGACATAGCGCCTAAAAACAAAAAAATTGTCAGTACAAGAATTGTCATCTGTTTATATTATTTCAAATGTTACTTTCTCCTGCAATAAAAGGCGCCCCATATAGACATACAGGGCCCGAAACAAATAAAAAAGAGAAAATTTTAAAAGGATACTA
The DNA here is from genome assembly GCA_035547455.1 of Chitinophagaceae bacterium. Taxonomy (GTDB): domain Bacteria; phylum Bacteroidota; class Bacteroidia; order Chitinophagales; family Chitinophagaceae; genus JABDFW01. The sequence goes on along the minus strand of DASZUX010000123.1, from coordinate 3,039 downwards.
TATATAAAAGCGTACTGCAGGTAAACAGTTGCTTTACCAAAAAATAAACTTAAAAAAGCTACCGCGCCAACAGTTGGCTTTGCAAAGCAATTTGCCATAGATTGATAGCTGTATTAAAATATGCCGCTTTGCCCGCATACAGTATAAATGTATTTAGGCAACCGGCTGGCTTACTGGTAAGTTTGTTTTACTAAGTTATCTTAAACATAAAACGGCGGACCACGCTTTAAGGAGGTAGTATGCAAAGCGGCCGTGTATAAATAAGGCAAAACATTAAATTGCTGCTTGCATGCAAAAATTGCCGGGTGAAGACTGAAAACAGGCGGCACATTTATAAAAAAATGCTGCACGTCGTAACGTTTATCAAGGGTGGCAGCAGTGGAATGATTATACCTGCCCACTTTACAATAACCGTATGCAGGTGCCGGTTTATATGAAACCTGCCAGTTATAATTTTTAGCTGTTTGCCCTAAAAAATTGGCGTATTGGTAAAACTTACTGGAGAATTGCGGGGCAACGAGTAACAGGCATATTGCTGCAATTACACTTTTTGCCAGCGTGGGGCTTTTTTTTTGGCAGAGAAAGCTAACACTCATACACCTTTTTATTGCAGGCGCAAAGATATTGCTTTAGCCGGAAACACGGCTTATGCTGTTACTTTTGAAAATTTCATCACCATTTACCGGCTGAAAAAAAATGCAAAATTGCCTTGATGCAGCTGCTGGTAATGTTTGCATTATGGATTTGTACCTGCAGGCTTTTGTTGTATAATAAAAAATATATCTGCTGTTTAACTTATCCCGCCACCTTTAATCCAGCCTGCATTTTTTAAAACCCCAGTCCACTTAAAGCTCAGAAAATTTTTTCCTAACTCCTACTCCACCACCCACTCATGCACACCGGCAGAGTTATCTTTTGGCAATTGGATGACCAACTTTAGCGCTGTTGTGGTAACAGGTTCAAATGTTACAGTGTTGTATTTGTCCTTAGCTATCCCGTACGGGCCGGTATTATTTACAGGCAGCCACTGGCCATTTTCAAGGTAATAAAGTTTCCAGTCCGCCGGTATGCGGCAACCGCCATCGGGGCCGTCATCAAACCAATACACTTTGCTGCTTTTAATAGTATGCGGGCCGTCAAATGTATATTGCACCCATTCGGTAGTGTCTTTGGCCGGCCACCAGTGCAGGTAGGGGAAAGTCTGGTCATTTGAGGCAAGAGGTTCAAACTGGTCGTTTACTGCTTTTACACTTCTTGTTTTTATTGAGGCGGTAACCTTACTGGTACTGGCAATGGTTGGTGCGGGTTTAGGCCATGTAGCCGAAAGTGTGTAAGGAATCCATACTTCCATCTCGTCTGCACCACGATTATTCCATGCGTAATAAGGTATAGCCGTTACTTTTTGTGCAGTGGTGACCAATGCTGCAGAATTTAATTGCCTTTTGGCTGATTCCCCCTCGGCAGTTATAACGTTTATACCGTTTAGTAAACTACTGTTAAAACTTACCTGCAGCGGGGTAGCCTTATTCACCATAATATTCTGTACAAGGCTGTCTTTATTATCCACCCCTTCAAGGCAATACACTATGGGGCCATACTGTATGGCAAAGCGGCCTGTGTCTGCCTTAACATTAGTGTTGGCAAAAACATGTAAAGGTTTCATTGGCAGTTCCAGTGCAATTTTATCTCCCTTTTTCCAGGTACGGTTTATAACGGCGTATCCCTTTTCAATCGTGTAACTGTAAGGCCTGCCATTAACGGTTAATATTACCGGCAGCTTTTGTCCGCCGGCAGTATATAAATCACCGGGTATCGGCTGTTGCTGCGCCCAGCCCGGAATGCGTATACGCATGGTAAACCTGCCCGCAGTAGCAGGGTCAACCTGCATATCTATCCTGCCATCCCACGGGTAATTGGTGGTTTCTTTTATGTGCACGTTGCCGCGGTTAAGCGGAATATCGCTGCTGTTACTCATAAACAGGTTTACATACAAATCATTATTGTTTTTGGCAAACACATACCCCGGTACCGATGGTAAAAAACGTGTCATATTGCTTATGCAGCAGGCACACGAGAACCATGCGCTGCGTTCGTTAAGGCCGATAGATGCAAGGGGATTGGGATAAAAAAAATGATCGCCGGTAAGCGATACGCCGGATAGCAGGCCGTTGTATAACGTACGCTCCAGCACGTCAATATATTTGGCATCGCCGTGCAGCAAAAACATGCGGTTGTTCCAGTACACGTTGGCAATGCTGGCGCAGGTTTCTGCATAAGCGCTTAAATTGGGTAAATCGTAGGCAGCGCCAAACGCTTCGCCGTTGTTGGTAGCGCCAATACCGCCGGTTATATACAGCTTTTTGGTAACAACGTCATCCCAAATAGCGTCAATCGCTTTTAAGTAGGCACTGTCGCCGGTAAGCGCCGCTACGTCTGCCATACCGCTGTACATATAGGTAGCGCGTACTGCATGGCCTTCCGCCTCATCCTGGTCAACTACTTTTTTATCTGCCTGGTTATAGCTGTCGCCTTTGGGGCCTCTGACATCTAAAAAGAATTTGGCAAGGTCAAGGTATTTTTTATTACCGGTTATGCGGTAAAGTTTGGCAAGGCCAATTTCTACAATCTGGTGACCGGGGTATTCTTCCACTTTGCCCCAGCCAAAATCCTTCACCAGCAGGTCGGCATTTTTAAGAGCAATATTCAGCAGGTTGGTTTTGCCGGTGGCATTATAATGCGCATAGGCAGCCTCGTACAGGTGTCCTGCATTATACAGTTCATGGCTTAATATTTCTTCGTTTACCCAGCGTTTATTGCCCACCCAGTCGTGTGCTTTTTCCGGGTGAATGGTCCTGAATGTATAAAGGTAGCCATCCTGCTCCTGCGCTTCGCCGATGATCGCTATAATACTGTCAAGATATAGCGACAGTTTCGGGTTTGGCTGCACCTGCAGGGCATAGCTGGCGCCCTCAAGCCACTTGTACACATCCGTATCATCAAACGGGTAAGTGGAATACAGTTTACGCGGCATTTTACCGG